>NZ_SOGU01000025.1:0-55968 GCF_004403275.1 Cryobacterium sp. TMT4-10 | reverse complement strand
GCGGCGCTCTTCGCCGGCGTGGCCGCCCACACCCCCGGCCGGCAGCCGTCCCCGGCCTCGGCGGGCGCGGGGCTGCTGCTCGCCGCGCACGCCCACGGCCGCGGCTGGGGGTACCCGGTCGGCGGTTCCCAGGCCATCGCCGACGCGCTCGTCGCCGATCTGCTCGCGCACGGCGGCAGCCTGCGGCTGGACACCGAGGTGCGTTCCCCGTCCGACCTGGAGCCCGCCCGGGTCACCCTGCTCGACACGTCGCCGGGCTTCCTCGCCCGGTTCGCCGGCCCCCGCCTGCCCGATCGGTACCGCCGGGCACTGGCGCGCTTCCGCTACGGCGCCGGGGTGGCGAAGGTCGACTTCGCCCTCTCCGGCCCGGTCCCGTGGACGAATCCGGATGTGGCCCGGTCGCCCACGGTGCACGTCGGCGGCACCCGGGCCGAGGTGGTCGGCGCCGAACGCGAGGTGGCCCGGGGGCGGTCGGCGGAGCATCCGTTCGTGCTGGTCACCCAGCCCAGCGTGCTCGATCCCACGCGGGCGCCGGCGGGCTGCCACGTGCTGTGGGCCTACGCCCACGTGCCGCCCGGCTCGGACGAGGACCTGACCGAGGCGATCGTGTTGCAGATCGAGCGCTTCGCGCCCGGATTCCGGGACACGATCCTGGCCAGCACCGCCCGGTCCGCCCGGGGGATGGCCGCGCAGGACCCGAACCTCGTCGGCGGCGACATCCTCGGCGGCGTGGTGTCGCTCCGCCAGCTCGTCAAACGCCCGGTGGTGTCATCCCGGCCCTGGCGGACGCCGGTCCCCGGCCTCTACCTCTGCTCGGCGTCGACCCCGCCCGGTCCCGCCGTGCACGGCATGAACGGATGGTACGCGGCCACCCTGGTCCTGCGGCACGAGTTCGGCCTCGACGCGTTCCCGTCGCTCGCGCCCGACAGCACGGCACCCGACAGCGCCCGCGCCTGAGCAGCGCCACGGCTCGGGGTCAGTCCTCATCCGTCTCGTACCGGGCCGGCTGTTCGGGTGCGCGGAGGCGGTCGATCTCCCGGCGTTCCCGCTTGGTCGGGCGCCCGGCGCCGCGATCGCGCATCGGGAGCAGCGCCACCTCCTCCCGGGGCGGGGGCGGCGGGGTCATGTCGACGAAGCACTCCGCCGCGACCGGCGCGCCGACGCGCTTGGTGACGATCTTCGCCACCACCAGCACCCGGTCGAAGCCGCTGCTGCGCACCCGCACCTCGTCGCCCACGCGCACGGGCTGGGCCGACTTGGCCCGTTCGCCGTTGACCTTGACGTGACCGGCCCGGCAGGCCGCGGTGGCCTGGGAGCGGGTCTTGAACATCCGCACGCCCCAGGTCCAGCTGTCGACGCGGGCTGAGCCCAGAGGTTCCATGCCTCGACTCTAGGCCAGGCGGCTAGAACGGTCCGAGCATCACCCAGGCGATGAGCAGCATCGTGACCAGGAAACCGGTCAGGAAGTTGAGCCAGAGAAACCGCTTCCAGCCCGCGTTCGCGGTCTCCGCGCGCTCGTCCGTGACCGAGCGGAACGGCCAGGCCGCACCGATGTACGGCAGCGCGAGCACCGCGCCGAGCAGTCCGGGCCAGCCGGTGAAGAGCATCAGCAGCCCGGCGAGGGCCCAGAACGCGATCGCCAGGCGAACGGTGCGCGCCGCGCCGAGTGCGGTCGCGATCGAGGCGATCCCGCCTTCCCGGTCCGGCACGATGTCCTGCACCGCGCCGAACGCGTGGCTCGCCATGCCCCAGAGGAAGAACGCGAGGAGCAGGGCCACCAGCCCGGGCGTGAAGACGGCGCCGGCCACGACCAGGCCGTAGACCGCGGGGCTGACGAAGTGCGTGCTCGACGTCGCCGAGTCGATGAACGGGCGTTCCTTGAACCGGAGGCCGGGCACCGAATAGGCGGCGACGGCGAAGAGGCTGATCGCGAGCACGAGCCAGGACAACGGATGCCCCGTGCCGGCCAGCAGGAGCATCGCCGCGAGCACGGGAACCGCGGTCACCACCCCGGCGACCAGCACCAGCCGGTGCAGGCCCGGGTCGAGCATGGCGCCCTCGACGCCGCCCTTGCGCGGGTTGCGGAGGTCGGACTCGTAGTCGAAGACGTCGTTGATGCCGTACATCAGCAGGTTGTAGGGAATCAGGAAGAACAGCGTTCCCACGATGAGCAGGGCGTCGACCCGGCCCGTGGTCACGATGTAGGCGGCCGCGAACGGGTAGGCCGTGTTGACCCAACTCAGCGGCCGCGACGAGAGCAACACCTGGCGGGTCTTCCACAGCGTGGGGGTGGGGGTCTCAGTCATCGGTCTCAGTCATTCGTTTTCTTTCCAGCAGCGCCCAGACCGCGGGCAGCAGGAGCGCTGCCCCCACAGGATAGGCGAAGTCTTCGATCGGGGCCACACCGATGCGCAGCCCGGAGATCCGGTTCGGATCGTAGTCGACCAGCCCGATCGCGATCATGATGTTGTCGAAAATGGCCGTCAGCACGATCACGACGGCCAGAGCTATCAGGGTGGCGGCGATCCCGCGCCGGGAGAGCGCGCCGCGGCGAACGGCCACGAGGTACACGGCCGCCGCGAGCACGAGGAAGACACTGTTCAGGAGCAGGTACGTCATCCGTGTGTCCCGTCGTCGACGCCGGGGCGGGCCGGCCGGGCGCCCCGCCGCCCCAGGAGGAGGCGCGCGCCCTGCACCGCGTTCAGGGTGAGGTAGCAGAGGAAGGTGAGGAAGACGAGTTCCTCCACCGGCAGCTCCGGGGCCAGCTGCAGGCCCGTCATCAGGTCGGTCTCGCCGCGATAGAAGATGCCCAGACCGATCCCGAAAAGGTCCCAGAGCAGGAAATACGCCACCCCCGCGCCGAGCACCACGGATGCCCGCACCGGGTTCTGCCAGAAGGACAGCCGGAAGCGCGCGTCGAGCAGCACCATCGCGCCCAGGCTCGCCAGCAGGGTCAGCAGGTAGGCGACCTGCACCGCTACCGGGCTTCCGGCCGGGCGTGCCGCACGGAGTTCGGCAGCGGTTTGTCGGGCAGCGGCTCCGGCAGCGGTCCGGTGGACGTGTCCGCGTTGATGCGTTTGAGCAGGATCTCAGCGCTGATCAGGCACATCGGAAGCCCGATACCCGGAATGGTGGTGCCGCCGGCGTAGAACAGGCCCTCGACCTTCGCGGAGGCGTTGGAGCCGCGCAGGAACGCGCTCTGACGCAGGGTGTGCGCCGGGCCAAGGGCCCCGCCGCGCCAGGAATTCAGGTCGTCGGCGAAGTCGCCGGGGCCCACGGTGCGGCGCACCACGATCCGATCGAACAGGTCGGGGATGCCGGCCCACTCGCTGAGCTGACGGATGGTGTCGTCCGCGATCTTCTCGATCGCCGGCGAACCGGCGCCGTTGATCCCGCCGTGGCCGAGGCCCGGGTCGGCGGGGATCGGCACCAGCAGGAACATGTTCGTGTGCCCCTCGGGGGCGACGCCCGGGTCGGTGGCGCTGGGCATGCACGCGTAGAAGGAGGCCGGCGAGGGCACGCTGGTCGTCTTGCCGAAAATGCGGCCGAAGTTCTCGGCCCAGTCCTCGGTGAAGAAGAGGGTGTGGTGCTTCAGCTCGGGAAGGTCGCCCCTGATCCCGAGCATCACCAGCACGGCGCCGGGTCCGGAGACCTTTTTGCGCCACCAGCTCTCCGGGTAGGTCCGGGAGGCGGCCGGGAGCAGCTCGGTTTCGGTGTGGTGCAGGTCGGCGGCCGAGACGACGGTGTCGGCGTCGAGGGTGACCAGGGTGCCGTCCTCCGTGCGGTAGCTGACGCCGGCGACGGCGGTCCCGGCGCCCGGGGTGGTGCGGATGGCCGTGACTCTCGCCCCGGTGATCACGGTCACGCCCTGGGCGCGGGCGATGTCGGCGATGCTGTCGATCAGCCGGGTGAACCCGCCCTGGGGATAGAGCACGCCGTCGGCCATGTCGAGGTGACTCATCAGGTGGTACATCGAGGGGGTCTGGTCCGGGGAGGAGCCGAGGAACACGGCCGGGTAGCCGAGGATCTGGCGCAGCCGGTTGTCCTTCACATAGCCGGCGGCGAACCGGTCCAGCGGCTGCAGGAGCAGGCGCGCCAGCCGACCGAGCCGGCGGAGGACATCCGGAACCAGCAGCGGCCGGAAGCTCGCGAAGCTCGTGTACAGGAAGCGCTTGACGGCCATGTCGTACGTCTCTTTGGCGGAAACGAGGTAGCGGTCGAGGGCGGCACCCGCGCCGGGTTCCAGGCTTTCGAACAGGGCGATGTTGTCGGCCCGCTCGGCCGCGATGTCCACCGGCTCGCGGGTGTTCTCGAAGAACACGCGGTAGCCGGGGTCCAGCCGGGTCAGGTCGAGCTGTTCGGCGGAGGACGTGCCGAACAGACGGTAGAAGTGGTCGAACACCTCCGGCATCAGGTACCACGACGGACCGGTTTCGAATCGGAACCCGTCCACCTCCCAGGAGCCGGCCCGGCCGCCGAGGGTCGCGTGCGCCTCGAGCAGGGTGACCCGGTGGCCGTCCCTGGCCAGCAGGGCGGCGCTGGCCAGCCCGGCGATGCCGCCGCCGATGACGACGGTGTGCCCAGCGGCGTGTCCAGCCGTGCTGCTCATCGCTTCCACGCTCCCGGGCCGAACGATGCGGCGAGTGCAATCATGATTTTCTCCGGATCCGGCACCCGTACCCGGGCGCTCATCAGTGCTCGCGCGGGGGTGACGCGCAGCTTCGCCGACAGGCGGGCGAAGAGGCGGTGTGCGGCGGCGACCGCGCGGCGGCTCCCCACCGGAAGCATGGGCAGCACGCGTGCGGCTGCGTCGAGGTCGGCGTCCATATCGTCGAGGAGCTCGTTCTTCTGTGTCTCGGTCAGGGTGAGCAGGTTCACGCCGGGGAAGTAGTTGCGTCCGAGGGCGTCCCGATCGGCGGCCAGGTCGCGCAGGAAATTGACCTTCTGGAACGCGGCGCCGAGGCTGCGGGCGCCGGTCTCGAGCACCTCGAGCTCGGCGGCCGTGCGCGGGGTGTCCTGAACGAAACAGCGCAGGCACATCAGCCCGATCACCTCGGCCGAACCGTAGATGTACTCCGCCACGCCGGCGGCATCGAACGGCGACGGGTCGAGGTCGCGGCGCATCGAGGCGAAGAAGGGCGCGGTCAGGCTCGTCCCGATCCCGGCCTCCCGGGCGGTCGCGGCGAAGGCGTGCACGACCAGATTGGTGCTGAAGCCCGTCTCGATGGCCCGGCCGGTCTCCCGTTCGAGCCCGTCCAGCAGCTCCCGCTGGCCGCCCACGCTGACCCCGGCCTGACTAGCGGCGCCGTCCACGATTTCGTCGGCGATCCTAACGAGGGCGTAGATGGTGCGCACCTGGCTTCGCACGCGCGGCTCCAGGAGCCGGGCCGCGAGGCCGAACGAGGTGGAGTAATGGCCGATAACCGTGGCCGAACTGGCCCGGGCGGCGGCGTTGTACTTGGCGATGCCGGTGTGCTCGGCGGGGGTGTCCCGGATCATCGGCTGCGATTCACTGCGGTGCCGGCCAGGGTGGTGAGCAGCGCCCGGAGCGCCGCCGGGATGGCGGGGGTGTCCAGCGCCCGGGCGGCGCGGTCGGCGTGGTCCGCGGCGAGCTCGGTCGCCGACTGCAGGGCGCCGCAGTCCCGGATGCTGGCACGAACGGCCTCGGCCTCCGCCTCGGTGAGGTCTGCCTTTCCGATGAAGGGGGCGATGCCGGTCCAGGCCGGTGTGGTGCCCGCATGGGCGATCAGGGCCGTCTGCTTGCCTTCACGCAGATCGGTGAGCACGCTCTTGCCGGTCACCGCCGGGTCCCCGAACACGCCGAGGATGTCGTCGGTGAGCTGGAAGGCCACCCCGATCAGCCGGCCAAACGCACCGAGGGCGTCGATCGCTTCGGCCGAGGCGCCGGCGAGGACCGCGCCGGCCTGCAGGGGTGCTTCGAAGGAGTACACGGCCGTCTTCTGCTCCAGCGTCGACACCACCCGGTCCACCGACAGGGGATGCTTCGAGGCGGTGTTGGTCACGTCCGCCAGCTCCCCGGCAGCGGACACGAACACGGCCCGGTCGAGAAGGTCGAGCAGTCGCCCGCGCAGTTCGAGCTCCACAGGAAGCAGGGCGAGGGCGCGGTGCGCTTCGCTGAGGGCCAGGTCGCCGGCCAGGATGGCGGCGGTCGCCGCCCAGGCATCCGCCTGGTCTTCGGCTCCGTGGGCGAGCGCCCGCTCGGCGAACGTGCCGGCGATGTTGGCCACGCCGCGTCGGGCCAGGTCCCGGTCGATCACGTCGTCGTGGATGACGAATGCGGTGTGCAGCAGCTCGAAGCTCACGGCGACGGGGGTGGCCAGGGTGAGGTCGGTGCCGCCGAGGCCCGAGAACGCGGCCAGCACGAGGGCGGGGCGCACCCGTTTTCCGCCCGTGCTGGCCCGCTCGAGGCAGTCCCAGAGGGCGACATAGTGGTCCCCGTAGTCACTGGCCCGCAGGCGTGCCGCCGCGAAGAAGCGTCCCAGTTCCGTTTCCACCCCGACGGTCTGGATTTCATGCATCGAAGCTCGTCAGTTCGGCCAGCTGCAGGCCGAGCCAGGGGCTGAAGGCCCAGGGGGCGTCGCGCACGGCACGCTGGAGGGTGGCAGGGTCGACCCAGGCGAACTCCATCACCTCGTCGGGGTTGGGAACCGGGTCGGCGTCCGCGCGGGCCAGGTAGACCGGGCAGATCTCGTTCTCGACGATGCCGCTGCTGTCGACGGCCCGGTAGCGGAAGTCCGGCAGTGTGACGGCCAGGTCCGTGACCTCGAGGCCGAGTTCGAAGCGGGCACGGCGCGTGATGGCCTCCGTCATCGGCTCGTCGGGCAGAGGGTGGCCGCAGAAGGAGTTGGTCCAGACGCCCGGCCAGGTCTTCTTGGCCAGGGCTCTCCGGGTGACGAGCACGTCGCCGGCCGGATTGAGCACGTGGCAGGAGAACGCGAGGTGCAACGCCGTGTTCGTGTCGTGCACGCTGAGCTTGGGGGCAGTGCCGATTTCATGCCCCGCTTCATCCAGCAGAACCACGAGTTCCTCTAGCACTTCGACCCCTGCATAGCTGCCCTTTCTGGCGTTCCAGCAAAGATACCGGAAAAAGTGTCTAACTTTGTTAGCTAAATCTGAGGCTAGCACGCAGCACCGTGCGGACGCGTCATCCGGGGGACTGGCGGGGCGGGTCAGGGCGAGCCGGAGAACGCTTAAACTGAGGGGGTGAACACCCCCGCAGCAGACCATGTGCACGCCCTCCTCGCCTCGTACCCCGATTTCCCGCAAGCGGGCATCCTGTTCCGCGACCTCAACCCGGTGTTCGCCGACGCCAAGGCGTTCCGGTCCCTGATCGACGAACTGGCCGGCCGGTTCGACGGCCAGTTCGACGCCGTCGCGGGCATTGAGGCTCGCGGCTTCCTGCTGGCCGCCGCCGTCGGCTACGCGGCGGATGTCGCCGTGCTCGCCGTGCGCAAGGGCGGCAAACTGCCCGGCTCGGTGCTGAGCGAGGAGTACGACCTGGAATACGGATCGGCGTGCCTCGAGCTCGAGATCGGCCAGCTGGCCGCCGGCTCGCGTGTGCTCGTCCTCGACGACGTCCTGGCCACCGGCGGAACCATCGCCGCCACCTCGCGCCTGGTCGAGCGGGCCGGTTACCACCTGGCCGGGGTCGGCGTCGTGCTCGAGCTGACCGACCTGGTCGGCCGGTCCCGCCTCGGCGACGCCCCCGTGCACGCCATCGTGGCCCTTTAGTAGTTCCCGTTCCGGTCGAGAGTGGCCGCTGTGCCGGGCACTCTCGACCGGAACGGGCACGGTCGCCCGACGACCGGGTGACACCGGGCAACACGAAGGGTTTTCACGGCCGGGGTGCCCCATGCTTGTGCCATGAGCAGTAACGGCGACAGGTGGGTGTACGGGCCCGATGGCGGCAAGTTCTGGGGGCTGTTCGGCGCTGCCGGCCTGCTGGTGCACCACCTCGAGCTGGGGGTGCTGCTGCAACACCGCGCTCTCTGGAGCCATCAAGGTGACACCTGGGGGCTGCCCGGGGGAGCGCGGCACGAACACGAGACCGCCCTCGAGGCGGCGCTGCGCGAGGCCGGGGAAGAGGCCGGCGTCCCGGCCGACCTGGTCACGGTGCAGTTCAGTTCGGTCCTGGACCTCGGGTTCTGGTCGTACACCACGGTGGTGGTCCGGGCCACGGAGCCCTTCGACCCGGTGATCAGCGACCAGGAGAGCATTGCGCTCCGCTGGGTCCCCACCGAACAGGTCGGGGATCTTCCGCTGCATCCGGGATTCGCCGCCAGCTGGCCCGCCCTGCGCGCCCGTCTCGCCTGAGCCGCGCTACGGCGCTTCCCTGACCACGTCCGCCGGCGTTTTGTCCGGGCGCCACCCGCGCCAGGACGGATGCCGGAGGCGGCCGGCCGCGGTCCAGTCCGCGAACTCGACCTCGCCGACGAGCACCGGACGAACCCAGCGGGCGTCCCGGGCGTCGGCGACGGGCACGTCCGCGAACGGGCCGTCCGCCGTTTCGAGGGGGTCCAGCCGGGCCCGGAGGTCGTCCAGGTCCCGGTCCCGGAAGCCCGTACCCACCCGGCCGATATAGCGAAGCCGGCCCCCATCCGGGATTCCCATCAGCAGAGACCCCGCCGAGCCCGACCGCCGGCCGTTGCCGGGCCGCCACCCGCCGATGACGACCTCCTGGCTGAGATGATGCCTGATCTTGATCCACGACCGGGAGCGGCGCCCGGCCTGGTAGCGGCCGTCGAGGGTCTTGGCGACCACGCCCTCCAGACCGAGGTTCCGGCTGGATCGCATGGCCTCGGCGGAGTCGCCGTCGAAAGCCGGCGGAACCTGCACCGCGCCGGTCACCTCCAGGATGTCCGCGAGGACGGCCCGGCGTACGGCGTAGGTGCGGTCCAGGAGCGGCTCCCCGTCGCGTTCGAGCACATCGAAGGCCATGAACCGCACCGGCGTCGCCGCGACGGCGGCGTCGATCTGGCGTCGGTCGGTCAGGCCCATCCGGGTCTGGAGCAGGCCGAAATCCGGCCGCCCGGCGCGGTCGAGGGCGACGATCTCCCCGTCGAGCACGGCCGAATCGGCCCGGAGGGCGCCGGGCAGCGTCGCCACCAGCTCCGGATAGGCCGGCGTGACGTCGTTGCCGTTTCGGGTCAGCAGGCGCACCTCCGCGGCGGGATCGTCCTCCGCCCGGACATAGGCCAGGGCACGGATCCCGTCCCACTTCATCTCGAAGGCCCAGGCGTCGTCCTCCGGCAGATCGGTCACCGAGCCGAGGGTGGCGAGCATGGGCCGGTAACGGATGCGCCGGTCGGCCCCGGCGGAGGAACCGACGCTCCCCGAACGCGCCGGCGGATACGACCCGGACGAGGGCCGGGGCTTCATCAGGTGGATCAGCCAGTTCTTGCCGCCGGTGCGGATCAGCGCGAACCGGGCCGATCCGTTCAATCCTCCGCGCGGCTCGCCGTTCAGGGTGGCGATCACCTCGTCGTCCCGCCATTTCTCCAGGTCGTACGCGCCTCGGTCCCAGATGCTGACCGTGCCGGCACCGTACTCACCTGCCGGGATGACGCCCTCGTACGCGCCGTATTCGAGCGGGTGGTCCTCCGTCCTGACGGCGAGCCGGTTCTTCGCCGGATCAGTCGGCACGCCGCGCGGCAGGGCCCAGGAGGCCAGCACCCCCTCGTGCTCGAGGCGCAGGTCGTAGTGCAGATTGCGGGCATGGTGCTCCTGGATCACGAAGGACCGGCCGTCGCCCGCCGTCACGACGCCGGCCGGCATCGGCTCCGGGGTCGTGGACGCGTCTCGCTTGCTGCGGTAGACGGCCAGGGCATCCGCCCCCGGCCCGCCGACGGCGGCGACACCGGCCGGGTCCCCGCCACCCGAGTGCGCGGTGAGCAGGCCGGCCAGCGGATCGCCCCCGCGCTCGACCCGGTGCATGGCCTGCCGAAAATCGACCTGCGCGAGGCCGGGGGAGGCCAGCTCGCGCCAGGTGCGGGGCATCGCGACCATGGGGCGCAGCGTCCCGCGCAGGGAATACGGCGTGATGGTCGTTTTGGAACTGTTGTTCTGGCTCCAGTCCACGAACACCCGGCCAGGGCGCTTCGCCTTCTGCATATCGCTGACCACCTGGTCCGGGTGGTCGGCCTCGAGTGCCCGCGCCAGTTCGTGGGCGACCTGCGAGACCTGCTCGGACGTGTGGCTCAGGTCCAGGGCCGCATACAGATGAATGCCCTTGCTTCCGCTGGTAACGGGCAGCGGGTCGAGACCCATGTCCCGCAGGATCGCCCGGGCCAGGCGGGCGACCTCCGCGCACTCGGACAGGCTCACCCCCTCGCCCGGGTCGAGGTCGAGCACGAGCCGGTCGGGATTGCGCGGACTGCCGTCCGGCCCGAACTGCCACTGCGGCACGTGGATCTCGAGGGCGGAGATCTGGCCCAGCCAGGTCAGCGTGGCCAGGTCGTTCACCAGCGGGTACTCGTTCACGTGGTGAGTGTGCTGCAGCCGGCCGCGCCTGACCCAATCCGGGGTGGAACTGTCGAGGTTTTTCTGGAAGAAGACGTGGCCCGGTCCCTCCGCGGTCCCGACGCCGTGCACCCACCGCTTGCGGGTGGCGGGCCGGTTGGCGGCGTGCGGGATCAGCACGTCGGCCACGGCGGCGTAGTAGCCGAGCACATCCGCTTTGGTCGTGCCCGTCTCCGGGTACAGCACCTTGTCGAGGTGGGTGAGCGTGATCCGGCGCCCCCCGACCATCACGACCTGCCTCGAACCCCCGTGTTCCGGCACCTCGCTCATGAGGTCAGCATGCTCTCCGGTCCCCGGCGCCGCTAGGCCGTGCAGGCTAGCCCCGGGCCCGTGACCGGTGTCTACTGAGGGAATGAGATCGTTCTGGAAAGGCGCGATCACCTTCGGACTCGTCAATGTGCCCGTCAAGGTGTACAGCGCGACCGAAGACCACGACGTGGCGCTGCACCAGGTGCACGACGCGGACGGCGGGCGCATCCGGTACCAGCGGCGGTGTGAGAAGTGCGGCCGCGTGGTCGACTACGCCCATATCGGCAAGGCCTGGGACAGCGGCGACAGGACGGTGATCATCTCGGATGAGGACCTGAGCCGGCTGCCGGCCGAGCGAAGCCACGAGATCGAGGTGGTCGAATTCGTGCCCAGCGAACAGCTCGACCCGATCATGTTCGAGCGCAGCTACTACCTCGAACCGGACGGGTCGTCGGCCAAGGCGTACGTGCTGCTGCGCCGGGCGCTCGAGGCCACGGATCGCACCGCGATCACGCGGTTCGCGCTGCGCCAGAAGACGCGCCTCGGGGCGCTCCGGGTGCGCGATGACGTCCTGCTGCTGCAATCACTGCTCTGGAGCGACGAGGTGAGGGACGCCCGCTTTCCCGCCCTCGACGAGCCGGTGCGCATCTCGGCCCAGGAACTCGAGCTCTCGGCCGCCCTCGTGGAATCGTTCGCCTCCGACTTCTCCCCGGAGGATTTCCGGGATGACTACCAGGACCAGCTGCGGGAACTCCTCGACGCGAAACTCGCGGCCGGGGACGCGGTGGACACCGAGGCCACCCTCGGCCGTCCGACCGGCGAGGAGGGCGGGGGAGAGGTCCTCGATCTGATGGAGGCCCTGCGCCGCAGCGTGGAGCGGAGCCGCAGCGGGCAGCAGGACCGTGGTTCGGAGCAGAAGAAGCCGGAACACGGACGGGCCCAAAAACGCGGGTCGGTCGGCTGACGGGATGGCGCAGACCGATCCGGCGGTGCCTCGGTAGACTCGGGATCGTGGCCGGGTCAGAGGGAACCAACGTCAGTACGAAGGTCATCACGCTGCCCAATCTGCTCAGCATGCTCCGACTGGCCCTGGTGCCGGTCTTCCTGGTCCTGCTGATCCAAGGTGAGGATGCCTGGGCTCTCCTCGTCCTGGCCGTCGCCAGCTTCACCGATTTCCTCGACGGTTTCCTGGCCAGGCGGTTCAGTCAGATCACCCGACTGGGACAACTGCTCGACCCCGCGGCCGACCGGTTGTACATCTTCGCCGCGCTGCTCGGGCTGGCCTCGCGCGACCTCGTGCCGTGGTGGATCGTGCTGGTCGTGGTGGGGCGGGACATCTTCCTGCTCGGGCTCGGCGTGATCCTGGCGAACTTCGGGTTCGGGCCCCTCCCGGTGCACCTGCTCGGCAAAGTGGCCACGTTCTGCCTCTTCTACGCCCTGCCCATGATCATGCTGGGCGAGGCCTTCCCGGCGGTGGCCTGGTGGTCGATGCCCGTGGGCTGGGCCTTCGGGCTGTGGGGAGCTTTTCTTTACTGGTGGGCGGGCATTATCTACGCAATCGAGACGGCCAGGGTGATTCGCCTTCCGCGGGTAAATCCGGCCCTCCGATCCGATACGCTGGAGGACTAGGAGGTGTACGGTGATTGATTCCAAAAAGACGAATGAACCCCAGCGCAAGGCTGCGCCGCAAAACTTTGCCAACACCGACACGACCATGACCTTCGGGCAGGAGTTCGCGGCGCAGTTGGCCGCGATCGACGGCGTAGTGACGGCCGAGGAGCAGGAAGCCATCGCGGCTCTGCCCTCAGGGTCCGCCCTGCTCGTGGTGCGTCGGGGTCCCAACGCCGGCGCGCGTTTCCTGCTGGACGCGGACGTGACGACGGTCGGTCGCCACCCCAACGCGGACATCTTCCTCGACGACGTCACCGTCTCGCGGCGGCATGCGGAATTCCTGCGGCACGGAACCGCCTTCGAGGTCAAGGACCTCGTCTCCCTCAACGGCACCTACTTCGACGGCGTGCGGATCGACTCCGCGCTGCTCCACGACGGAGCCGAAGTCCAGGTCGGCAAATTCCGCCTCACCTTCTACGCCTCCCGGCACGACCTCAAGCTCCTGGCGAGCGACTAGTGTCGGCGTCCTCCGCCCAGGCCAGAGCGCCGGGCGCGACGTCACTCTTGAGCATCGGACAGGTGCTGGCCCGGCTGACGCCGGAATTCCCGGACCTGACTCCGTCGAAGCTGCGGTTCCTCGAGGAACAGCGGCTGGTTTCGCCTGCCCGCACCGAATCCGGGTATCGCAAGTTCTGCGCGGGCGACCTGGATCGCCTCCGCCTGGTGCTCTCCATGCAACGGGACCACTACCTCCCGTTGAAGGTCATCCGCGCCTACCTCGACGATCTCGATGCCGGGCTGTCGCCGGTCCTCCCCGGCGGGGTGACGCCGGGCCCCTCGATGCTGACCACGGCGCGCCGGCTCAGCCGGGACGAGCTCGCTCGCGAGGCCGGGGCCTCCGCCTCCCTGCTCCACGACGCCGTGTCAGCGTCGATCATCCTGCCGGCCGACGTCTACGGCGACGATGCACTGAGTGTGCTCCGCGCCCTGGTGGAACTGCAACGCAGCGGCATCGAGCCTCGCCACCTCCGCAGTTTCCGCGGGGCGGCCGAACGCGAACTCGGCCTGATCGAGAGCGCCCTCGTTCCGCTGTCCCGTCGCAAGGACGCCTCCAGCCGCGCCAAGGCCGCCGAGATGGCGGTGGAAATCGCCGGACAGCTCGAGGTGATTCGCGGCAGCCTGATACGCTCCGCCCTGGGCCGACTGACCAAGTAAGTCCTACACTGGGCCTGACCCGACCTTTTCGGCCCGACACGCAAAGTGTTCGACCGGATGTCGTTGATCAGGGCCGCCCACCTCGGTAGCGTTGATCCAGCGATCATCTGCGTCGCAGTCCCACCCCGAGAGGCAAAAAGTATGAGCGAGCTCCATCAGCGTGACGAGGGCTCTCGCTACAGCGAGGGTCTGCTCTTCACCGACGGGATGCCGGAGCTCGACGACAAATCGGGTTACCGCGGCGCTGTGGCGGCTCGGGCCGCCGGGATCAGTTACCGCCAACTGGACTACTGGGCCCGCACCGAACTGGTCCAGCCCACCGTGCGCGGCGCTGCCGGGTCCGGCACCCAACGTCTCTACGGATTCCGCGACATCCTGGTTCTGAAGCTGGTCAAACGACTGCTCGACACCGGAATCTCCCTCCAGCAGATTCGCACCGCCGTGAACCAGCTGCGCGAATCCGGCGTCAGCGACCTGGCCCAGACGACGCTCATGAGCGACGGGGCCAGCGTCTACCTGTGCACGTCCAACGACGAGGTCATCGACCTGGTCAGCCGCGGCCAGGGCGTCTTCGGCATCGCCGTCGGCAAGGTGCTCCGCGAGGTCGAGACGACCCTCGTCGAGCTGGACACCCAGGCGGTCGACCCCGCGGACGAACTCGCCGTCCGCCGTGGCAGCCGCAAGGTCTCTTGAGAACAGCCGAGACCAGCTGAGACCACCCGGCCGGCTCACGCCAGGCCGGTGCCCGCTCGGGCGCCGTCCTCAAGACAGGGCGCGCTCAGGTCAGCGCTGCTCCGCGTACTCGGCGATGCGGGCCGTGCGCAGAATCCGCTCCAGCAGCTGGTCGAAGTAGCGCGCCATCTCCTGGGCGCTGTCTCCGGGCCACGTGTGCAGCGGCTTCGCCGCGCCCTGAGCCTGCTGCAGGGAGGTGCGCTCGGGAAGCTGGGGGCTGAGCACGAGCGGACCGAACATGTCCCGCAGCTCCTTGATCCGGAACTGGTGTTCGAGGGAGGCGACTCGGGCCCGGTTGACGATGATGCCGAGCGGCTGGAGTCTGGGGCTGAGTCCGCGCCGGATCTCCTCGATCGCGCGCAGAGCGCGGTCGGCGGCGGCCACGGAAAAGAGGCCGGGTTCTGTCACTACGGCCACCCGGTCACTCGCTGCCCACGCCGTGCGCGTGAGCGCGTTCAGGGACGGGGCGCAGTCGATCAGCACCAGGTCGTAGTCCTTCTCGACCGTGGAGAGAGCCTCCTCGAGCTTCCAGATGTCCCGGATGCTGGGGTGCGGGCCGTCGAAGTTGATGGCGGACGGGCTGCCGATCATCACGTCGACGGTGCCGGGCCGGCCGCGGGTCCACCCGCTGGGAACGATGGCCGCGCGAACGACCTTTTCCTTGGGAGAGGCGAGCACATCGGCGATGTTGAGGTGGCCGGCGACCTCGATATCCATCCCCGTCGACACATCCGACTGTGGATCAATGTCCACAACCAGGGTTCGCACGCCGCGGGCGAAGGCAGCAGACGCCAGACCCAGGGTCACTGTGGTCTTGCCTACTCCTCCCTTGAGGGAGCTAACGCTTAGTACGTGCACAAGTAGATACGTTACCTTCACTAGTCTTGGAGAACCTAACCGTTGGCTGTGTGCGGCTCCGCGCTTGAGAGGTCCTGATGTTCACGAAAATCCTTGTTGCCAACCGCGGTGAAATCGCGATCAGGGCCTTCCGGGCCGCCTACGAGCTCGGCGCGAAAACGGTCGCGGTGTTCCCGTTCGAGGACCGCAACTCCCTGCACCGGCTGAAGGCCGACGAGGCGTACCAGATCGGCGAACCGGGTCACCCGGTGCGTGCCTACCTCACGGTGAGCGAGATCATCCGGGTGGCCAAGGAGAGCGGCGCCGACGCGATCTACCCCGGTTACGGCTTCCTGTCCGAGAACCCGGAGCTGGCCCTCGCCGCCCGGCAGGCCGGCATCACGTTCATCGGCCCGGGCGAGCATGTGCTCGAAATGGCCGGCAACAAGGTCACCGCCAAGGAGCACGCGATCGCCGCCGGGGTGCCCGTGCTCAAGTCCAGCGCGCCCTCCCGCGACGTCGACGAGCTGATCGCCGCGGCAGAGGAGATCGGCTTCCCGATCTTCGCGAAGGCCGTCGCGGGCGGCGGCGGGCGCGGCATGCGCCGGGTCGCCCAGATGAGCGAGCTGCGCGGGTCCCTCGAAGAGGCCATGCGCGAGGCGAACAGTGCCTTCGGCGACCCGACGATGTTCCTGGAGCAGGCGGTCCTCCGGCCCCGCCACATCGAGGTGCAGATCCTGGCCGACTCCACCGGCGAGACCGTGCACCTGTTCGAGCGGGACTGCTCCGTGCAGCGTCGCCACCAGAAAGTGATCGAGATCGCTCCCGCGCCGAACCTGTCCGACGAGATCCGCCAGCGGCTCTACGCCGACGCGGTCGCCTTCGCCCGGTCGATCGGCTACGTCAACGCCGGCACCGTCGAGTTCCTGCTCGACACGGTCGGCGAACGTGAGGGCCAGCACGTGTTCATCGAGATGAACCCGCGCATCCAGGTCGAGCACACCGTGACGGAAGAGGTGACGGATGTCGACCTCGTGCAGTCCCAGATCCGCATCGCGGCGGGCGAGAGCCTTCGCGACCTCGAACTGACCCAGGACAAGATCCAGCTTCGCGGGGCCGCGCTGCAGTGCCGCATCACGACGGAGGACCCGACCATGGGTTTCCGCCCGGACACCGGCAAGATCACCACGTACCGCTCGCCCGGCGGCGCCGGGATCCGGCTCGACGGCGGCACGATCAACCCCGGCGCCCACATCAGCCCCCACTTCGACTCGATGCTCGCCAAGCTCACCTGCCGTGGCCGTGACTTCCCGTCCGCGGTCACCCGCTCCAAGCGCGCCCTGGCCGAGTTCCGCATCCGCGGCGTGTCCACGAACGTCTCGTTCCTGCAGGCCGTCCTCGACGACCCCGACTTCGCGGCCGGCAACCTCAGCACCTCCTTCATCGACGAGCGGCCGGAGCTCCTGCGCGGTCGGGCATCCAAGGACCGCGGGACCAAGATCCTGAACTGGCTCGCCGACGTCACGGTGAACAAGCCCAACGGGGTGCCGATCACCCTGCTGAACCCGGCCGAGAAGCTGCCGAAGCTCGACCTGGCCGAGCCGGCACCTTCCGGCTCGCGCCAGCGACTCCAGCTGCTGGGCCCGGCCGGCTTTGCCGCCGCGTTGCGCGCCCAGACGGCCCTGGCCGTGACCGACACCACGTTCCGCGACGCTCACCAGTCGCTGCTGGCGACCCGGGTGCGCACCCGCGATCTCGTCGCCGTGGCGCCGTACGTGGCACGGATGACCCCGCAGCTACTTTCGGTCGAGGCCTGGGGCGGCGCCACCTACGACGTGGCCCTGCGTTTCCTCGGCGAAGACCCGTGGGAGCGGCTCGCGTCGTTGCGGGAGGCTCTGCCCAACATCAACCTGCAGATGCTGCTGCGCGGGCGGAACACGGTCGGATACACGCCGTACCCGACCGAGGTGACCGACGCGTTCGTGCGGGAGGCCGCCGCGACCGGTGTCGACATCTTCCGCATCTTCGACGCCCTCAACGACGTCTCCCAGATGCGCCCGGCCATCGATGCCGTGCTCGCGACCGGATCATCCGTCGCCGAGGTCGCGCTCTGTTACACCGGCGACCTGCTCGACCCGGCGGAGAAGCTGTACACCCTCGACTACTACCTGCGGCTCGCCGAGCAGATCGTCGAGTCGGGCGCGCACGTCCTCGCGATCAAGGACATGGCCGGCCTGCTCCGGCCCGCGGCCGCGGAGAAGCTCGTCACCGCTCTCCGGGACCGGTTCGACCTCCCGGTCCATGTGCACACCCACGACACCCCGGGCGGCCAGCTGGCCACCCTGCTGGCGGCGGCACGCGCCGGCGCCGACGCGGTCGACGTGGCCAGCGCCCCGATGGCCGGCACCACCAGCCAGCCCTCGGCATCCTCTCTCGTCGCCGCGCTGGCCCATACCGAACGCGACACTGGCATCTCGCTCAAGGCCGTCTGTGACCTCGAACCGTACTGGGAAGACGTGCGCCGGGTCTACCACCCCTTCGAATCGGGCCTGCGGGCGCCGACCGGGCGGGTGTACACCCACGAGATCCCGGGCGGGCAGCTGTCCAACCTGCGCACGCAAGCGGTCGCCCTCGGCCTCGCCGACGACTTCGAACTGATCGAGGACATGTACGCCGCGGCCAACGACATCCTCGGCCGCGTGCCCAAGGTGACGCCGTCGTCCAAGGTGGTCGGCGACCTCGCCCTCTACCTGGCCGCGGTGCGCGCCGACCCCGCCGACTTCGCGGAGAACCCCGGCAACTACGACGTGCCCGACTCGGTCATCGGCTTCATGGCGGGGGAGCTGGGTGACCTGCCCGGCGGCTGGCCGGAGCCCTTTCGCAGCAAGGTGCTCGCCGGACGCACCGTCCGCATCGGCGTGACCGAGCTGACCGCGGACGAGCGCGGCGCCCTGAACGGCGACAGCCTCACCCGCCGCGCCATGCTCAACCAGCTGCTGTTCCCCGCTCCGACCAGGCAGTTCGAGCAGATCCGCGAACTGTTCGGCGACCTCTCCGTACTGGACACCGTCGACTACCTCAACGGGCTGCAGCAGGGCGTCGAGCATGCCGTCGAAATCGACAAGGGCGTGCGACTCTACGTCGGCCTCGAGGCCATCGGCGAGCCGGATGAGAAGGGCATGCGCACGGTCATGACGACCCTGAACGGCCAGCTGCGCCCGGTGTTCGTGCGTGACCGCAGCATCACCGTCAGCAGCAAGGCGGCGGAGAAGGCGGATGCGAACCGGCCGGGCCAGATCGCCGCGCCGTTCTCCGGAGTGGTGACCCTCAAGGTCGAGGAAGGCGCCTTCGTCGAGGCCGGTGAGAGTGTCGCCTCGATCGAGGCCATGAAGATGGAGGCCGCGATCACCTCGCCCATCGCGGGCGTCGTCGAGCGCGTCGCGATCCCGAAAACGCAGCAGGTCGACGCGGGGGATCTGCTCGTGGTGGTGCTGCCGCGCTAAGATTGGGGCCGATCTCCGACGAAGGGGCTGATCTTTTGTCCGAAAAGCGCACAGGCGCCGAGGGTTCCGGTCGGGAACCCTCGGCCGTGCCGCTCACCCAGCCGGGTGACGAGTACCACAGCGAGCTGCCGCCGCACACGATCGTGAACCTCGCGGCCGCTCTGCCGGCCTCGGCGCCGGTTGCCGCCCGCAGGGGACCTGTCGGCCTGTCCCGTCCCGCCGACGCACCCAGCCACCCGACGACCCACACGATCGAAATCAGCACCCCGGCCGTGCCCCGTGCCGAGCGCTCCTCGGCGGCCGTCACCGGCGCCGTGCGGGCCCTGTCCGCACCCGCCGCCGAGACCGCGACCCAGCAAACCCGCCGTGACCGGCTCCGCCCCGAAACGAGCTCCTCGCCCGAATCCGCCGCGATGCTCACCTCCGACCGCCTGCTGGCGGTCAACCGGCGCACCAAGCCGCCGCCCCGCGGCGTCTGGAACACCTTCGTCTTCGCGGCGACCCTGCACCTGGTGAACCTGGGCGATTCCGCCCGGGTGCGGGCGCAGAAGGAACTCGACGACCGCATCCGCAAGGAGTTCGACGGCGGCACCCGCTTCGTCCCGATCCTGACCCGCAAGGGCGGCGTGGGCAAGACGACGGTCACCGCACTCCTCGGCATGGCCCTGGCGGATGCCCGTGAAGACCGGATCATCGCCGTCGACGCCAACCCGGACCGGGGCACGCTCTCCGAGCGCGTGACCAAGCAGACGCGTTCCACCGTGCGCGACGTGGTCACGAAGGCCGCATCCATCGGCGGCTTCACCGACTTCTCCGCCCTGGTGTCCCGGGACGCCACCCGGCTCGACATCCTCGCGTCCGACACCGACCCGCTCCTGTCGGAGGCCTTCGACGAGGACGACTACAACGTCGTCGCCGACCTGGCCGCCCGGTACTACTCGATCATGCTCACCGACTGCGGCACGGGAATCGTGCACTCCGTGATGCGGGCGACCCTGCAGCGTGCCGATTCGATCGTCATTGTGTCCGGCGGCAGCGTCGACGAGGCCCGGCTGGCCTCGGAAACCCTGACCTGGCTCGAGGCGAACGGCTACGGCGACCTGGTGCAGAACGCCATCGTCGCGCTCAATACGGCGACCCAGGGCACCAACCTGGTCAAGCTCGAGGAGATCGAGTCGCACTTCCGGTCCCGGGTGCGGGAGATCGTGCGGATCCCCTGGGACCCGCAGCTGGCCGCGGGAAGTGTCATCTCGTTCGACGATCTGAAGCCGATCACGCGGCTCGCCGCCCGCACCCTGGCCGCCATGGTCGTGGAAGGCCTTCCGGCCGACCGCGGCGTGTGATCGCCACGGGCTGCTCTTCCCTCGCCCCTTGCATCCCCTGTACCAACGACTTGGAGTTCCACTGTGCCTGAGCGCCAGATCCGTCTCTTCGGAGATCCCGTCCTGAAGACCGTCTCCGACCCGATCGTCACCATCGACTCCCGGGTGGAGAGCCTGGTCGAGGACCTGCTCGACAGCGTGCTCCTGCCCGGGCGGGCGGGGGTCGCGGCGTCACAGATCGGCGTCAACCTGCGGGCGTTCAGCTACAACATCGACGGCAAGATCGGGTACATCCTGAACCCGGTCCTGGTCGAGGTCTCCGGCGAGCCCGAACTCGTGGAGGAGGGCTGCCTCTCCGTGCCCGGCCTGTGGTACCCGACCCGGCGCTACCCGTTCGCCCGGGTGACCGGTGTGGACCTGGACGGGGACGCCGTCGAACTCTCCGGCACCGGCATCATGGCGCAGGCGCTGCAGCACGAAACCGACCACCTCGACGGCTTCCTCTACCTCGACCGCCTCGACAAGGAGAACCGCCGGGCGGCCATGAAGGAAGTCCGCGAGTCCACCTGGTTCTGATCGATACCGGTCGGGTCCGGGCGGACCCGACCAGAACGTGTCCGGCTACCCGGCCTGGCTGTACACCTAGCCCTTGACCGGGGTCGTCCCGGTCACCGGGGCGCCGATATACATGGCCTCGATGGTGTCGGCGAAGTCCCGCAGGATGATGTCCCGCTTGATGCTGAGCTTCGGCGTGAGATAACCGTTGTCCTCGGTGAGCTCCGTCGAGAGCACCGTGAACTTACGGATCGACTCGGCCCGGGACACATGGTCGTTGGCGTGGTCGATCGCTCGCTGCACCTCGGCGAGAACCTTGGTGTTGACGGATGCCTCGGCGACCGACATGCCCGCATCCTCGCCGTTGTTGTTCAGCCAGACCGCAAGCATGTCCGGGTCGAGGGTGACGAGAGCGGCGATGAACGGCTTGCGATCGCCGACGACGACGACCTGGCCGATCAGCGGGTTCGAACGAATGGGGTCCTCGAGCGCGGCCGGGGCGACGTTCTTGCCACCCGCCGTGACGATGATCTCCTTCTTGCGCCCGGTGATGGTCAGGTAACCCTCACTGTCGAAGTCGCCGATGTCACCGGTGCGGAGCCATCCGTCGTTGAAGGTGGCCGCGGTCGCCTCCGGGTTCTTCCAATACTCCTTGAAGACGTTGACGCCCTTGACCTCGATCTCGCCGTCGTCCATGACCCGAACGGAGACGCCGGGCAGGGGCGGCCCCACGGTTCCGATCTTGAACTGGGCGGGGCGGCCCACGGTGGTTGGGGCGGTGGTCTCGGTCAGCCCGTAGCCTTCGAGGATCTTGATGCCCAGGCTGTGGTAGAAGTGGCCGAGGTGCATGCCGAGGGGGGCCGAACCGGACACGGCGTACTTCACGTTCCCGCCCATGGCGGCGCGCAGCTTGCTGTAGACGAGCCGGTCGAACAGGGTGAACCGGATCTTCATCATCAGGGGAACGGGCTTGCCCGCGTTGACCAGCATCGAGTGGTCGACGGCCGTTTGGGCCGCGGTCTCGAAGATCCTGCCGCGCCCGGCGGCGAGCGCCTTCTGTTCGGCGGAGTTGTAGACCTTCTCGAAGACCCGGGGCACCGCGAGCAGGAAGGTCGGTTTGAACGTGCCGAGGGATTCGAGCAGCTTCTTGGTGTCGGGCTGGTGGCCCACGCGCACACCGGCGTGCACGCAGAGCACGGAGATGAACCGGGCGAAGACGTGCGCGGTGGTGATGAACAGGAGCGTCGACGCGCCATGCTCGTCGGTGAGCACCTCGTCCAGCGCGACGGCCGCGTTGCGGCTGGTCTCGACGAAGTTGGCGTGGGTGAGCACGCAACCCTTGGGCCGGCCGGTGGAACCGGACGTGTAGATCAGGGTGGCCATGTCGGCGCCCACCGCGAGGGAGCGGCGTCGCTCGATTTCCTCGTCCGGCACGTCGACCCCGGCGGCCCCGAGCTTGTCGAGGTCGCCGAGATTGATCTGCCAGACGCGCTGCACGCTGGGGAGCTCGGGGTGCACCTCATCGAGGCGGGAGAAGTGCTCCGGGGTTTCCACGATCACGGCGACGGCGTCGGAATCGCCCAGGATCCACTGGATCTGGGTGGGGGAGCTGGTCTCATAGACGGGGACGAGCACGGCGCCGGCGAACCAGGCGGCGAAGTCGATCAGCGTCCACTCGTAGCGGGTCTTGCACATCAGCCCGATCTTGTCGCCGGGCTGGATGCCGGCGGCGACGAGGCCCTTGGCCAGGGCGATGACCTGTCCGTAGAACTGGCTGGTGGTCACCGGGAGCCAGGCGCCGTTCTGCGGCAGGGAGAACAGCACGGACTCCGGGGTTGCCGCGAGGCGGTCGACGAGCAGGTCGGTGACGTTGGCTGCGGGATCCGCAGGAACGATTGCGGGCAGATCGAACTGTTTCACGGTAACTCCTCTGGTACCGGGCGGGCATTTCCGACCACTCTATCCGCGTGGGACGAATGAGGCTGGTGTTTCGCCGTGCGGTGTGTTGACTCAGTACACTCTAAAGGGCATGCTTCGGCACTGCCGCTCGCTCGGGGGCCTGATTCCCCTGTTCCCCCTACGAAAGAAGAATGCTGTGCACGCCATTGGGATTGACATCGGCGGCACAAAAATCGCCGCGGCTCTCGTTGACGAGTCCGGTTCGATCATCCGTTCGGACCGTCGTCCGACGACCGCGAGCGACCCGCGCGGCATCGAGGATGCCGTCGTCGAGATGATCACGGAACTCGCCGCCGGTGAAGAGGTCGTCGCCGCCGGCATCGCCGCGGCCGGCTTCATCGACGCTGCCCAGTCCACCGTGTATTACGGGCCCAACGTCAATTGGCGCCACGAGCCGCTTAGAGCCACGCTCGAGGCGCGGCTCGACATGCCGATCCTGATCGAGAACGATGCGAACGCCGCGGGCTGGGCGGAATTCGTCTTCGGCGCCGGTCGCGGCTACAGCGATATGGTGACGCTCACCATCGGCACCGGCGTCGGCGGCGCGATCATCTCCGGCCACCGGCTCTTCCGCGGCGGCTTCGGCTGCGCGGCGGAGCTCGGGCACCTGCGAGTGGTGCCGAATGGGCGACTGTGCGGCTGCGGCGCGCACGGCTGTATCGAACAGTACGGCTCGGGCCGGGCCCTGCTCCGCATCGCCACCGAGCTGGCTGACGCCGGCGGAATCGGTCTCGGGCTCGCCGCCGCGCGGGAGCGCAAGGGCAAGCTCACCGGCAAGGAGGTCGGCCGGCTGATCCAGGAGGGCGACAACGGCGCCCTCGCCGCCCTGCGTCAGCTCGGCGGGTCCCTCGGCCAGGCGTGCGCCAGTCTCGCGGCCGTGCTCGACCCGCAGTTGTTCGTCTTCGGCGGCGGAGTCGCCGCTGCCGGTGAACTGTTGCTGGAGCCGATCCGCGCCGCGTACCTCGAAAACCTGCCGGCCCGGGGCTATCACCCCGAGGCGGAATTCGCCATCGCCCAACTCGTCAACGACGCCGGTGTCGTGGGCGCGGCCGACCTCGCGCGGAAACACGTCTTCGCGCAGTAGGCTGTGCCGGTCACCGAGGGAGGCAACGATGTTCTACTGGTTCATGAAAAACATTGTCATCGGCCCTCTGCTGCTGGCGATCTTCCGGCCCTGGGTGGTCGGTCTCGAGAACATCCCCAAAGAGGGCGGTGTCATCCTCGCGAGCAATCACCTGTCGTTCAT
Organism: Cryobacterium sp. TMT4-10; assembly: GCF_004403275.1. Classification (NCBI taxonomy): domain Bacteria; kingdom Bacillati; phylum Actinomycetota; class Actinomycetes; order Micrococcales; family Microbacteriaceae; genus Cryobacterium; species Cryobacterium sp. TMT4-10. Next base: position 32,200 of record NZ_SOGU01000025.1, on the reverse strand, counting down.
CGACTCGGTTTTCCTCCCGCTGGTCGTACCCCGGCGGGTTGTCTTCCTGGCGAAAAGCGAGTACTTCACCGGCAAGGGACTCAATGGCTGGGCCACGCGCCAGTTCTTCAAGGCGACCGGCCAACTGCCGATCGACCGGTCCGGCGGCAAGGCGTCAGAGGATTCCCTGAACACCGGGCTGCGCATCCTCTCCGGCGGCGGCGTGCTCGGCATCTACCCGGAGGGAACCCGCAGCCCCGATGCCCGGATGTATCGGGGCCGCACGGGCGTTGCCCGGATGCTGCTCGAAGCCGAGGTGCCCGTGGTGCCCGTCGCGATGATCGACACGGAGAAGGCCATGCCCACCGGCACGCGCATCCCCAAGGTGCGCCGGATCGGCATCGTGATCGGCAAGCCCCTGGACTTCACCCGGTTCGCCGGCATGGAGGGTGACCGCTTCGTGCTCCGCTCCGTGACCGACGAGTTGATGTACGAGCTGCAGGCGCTGAGCAAGCAGGAGTACGTGGACGTGTATGCGACCAGCGTGAAGGAAAAGCGCGCGAGCCTTTCGCGATAAGATCGCTCCATTGCCTTGTGGCCGATTCCGGCCACCAAAGCCATCGTTCGGTGCGGAGTTGTGCGCGCCGGCCCAGAGAAAACAGGAATAGCCGCGTGGTAGACCCAACCGAACCAGTCGTCGTCGCAGATCGATCTGTGGTTGCCGGCCTGGACTATTGGCGCACGCTTCCGATCAAGCAGCAGCCGACCTGGCCGGATGCGGACGCGGTCGCCGCCGCGTCCGCCGAGCTGTCCGCGCAGCCGCCGCTGGTGTTCGCCGGTGAGGTCGACATCCTGCGGGATCGCCTCGCGGAGGCCGCCAGCGGCCACGCGTTCCTGCTCCAGGGCGGGGACTGTGCCGAGACCTTCAGCGGCGCGACCGCCGAGCAGATCCGCAACCGCGTCAAGACCGTGCTGCAGATGGCCGTCGTCCTGACGTACGGCGCCTCGATGCCCGTGATCAAGATGGGGCGGATGGCCGGCCAGTTCGCCAAGCCCCGCTCCAGTGACTTCGAAACCCGCGGCGGCGTCACCCTGCCCGCCTACCGCGGCGACATCGTCAACGGCTACGATTTCACCCCCGAATCGCGCGAGGCCGACCCGGCCCGCCTGGTCAAGGGCTACCACACCGCGGCATCCACCCTCAATCTGATCCGCGCCTTCACCCAGGGCGGTTTCGCAGACCTGCGCCAGGTGCACAGCTGGAACCAGGGCTTCGCCGCGAACCCGGCGAACCAGCGCTACGAGAAGGTGGCCAAGGAGATCGACCGTGCGATCAAGTTCATGATCGCCTGCGGGGCCGACTTCGAGGCGATGCGCCGCACCGAGTTCTACACCAGCCACGAGGGCCTGCTGATGGACTACGAGCGCCCGATGACCCGGATCGACTCCCGCACGGGCACGCCGTACAACACCTCGGCCCACTTCATCTGGATCGGCGAACGCACCCGCGACCTCGACGGCGCCCACGTGGACTTCCTCTCCCGGGTGCGGAACCCGATCGGGGTCAAGCTCGGCCCGACCACCTCCGCCGACGACATGCTGCGCCTGGTCGACAAGCTCGACCCCAACCGCGAGCCCGGCCGCCTCACTTTCATCACCCGGATGGGCGCCGGCAAGGTCAGGGATGCCCTTCCGCCCCTGCTCGAGGCGATCAAGGCGAGCGAGGCCAAGCCGCTGTGGGTCGCCGACCCGATGCACGGCAACGGCGTCACGACCCCCACCGGCTACAAGACCCGTCGCTTCGACGACGTCGTCGACGAGGTGCGCGGCTTCTTCGAGGCGCATCGCAGCGTCGGGACGCACCCGGGCGGCGTGCACGTGGAACTCACCGGCGACGACGTCACCGAGTGCCTCGGCGGTTCGGAGCACATCGACGAGGCCGCGCTGGCCACCCGGTATGAGTCGCTCTGCGACCCGCGCCTGAACCACATGCAGTCTCTGGAACTGGCCTTCCTGGTCGCCGAGGAACTCGCCGCCCGCTAGTCCCACCCCAACGCCGCGGCGCCACAGTGCCCGTTCCGGTCGAGAGTACCCGTTCAGCCGGGCACTCTCGACCGGAACGGGTGCTCTCGTTTGCCTGCGAACCGACCGGCTATGGCCGGTCCCGGACCCGCATCCACCGGTCCTGAGGCCGGAGTCGGCGAACGAATTCGACGGATATATCGCTCTAAAAAGGCACTTTTGGCCGGTTTCGGGCCGATTCGGGCAGAATCTCCGTCGAATTGGTTCAGGGCGGGCGGAGCAAGCGGCCGAGAACCGCGCCGGCTCGGCGGTGCGAGCGGTGCGAGCGGGCGGACGGACCGTGAGGGCGAGCGGGCGGGTGACGAGGGGGAGAAGCCAGCAGGCTAGGCCAGGGAGCCAGCCAGGCTGATCGTTGATCCCTTGGGGGCCAGTGTGCCGGCCGCGGGGTCCGTCGACTGCACGACGATCGCGAAGCCGGGAGTGTCCCAGAGCGCGTTGTACTTGAGCTTGAAGCCCAGGTCGGTGAGGATCTTCTTGCCCTCGCCCCACGACTTGCCGACGACGTTGGGGACCTCGACCGGGGCCGGCCCCTTCGACGTGGTCAGCGTGAACGTGTCGCCCGCGCGCACCGGGCCGTCCTTGGTGGGGCGGGCGCTGATGACGTCACCGTCGGCGACCGAGTCGCTGAATTCCTCCCCGCCGGCGGTGACGAGCAGTCCCTTGTCGCCGAGGGCTGCCGTCGCGTCGTCGACCGACTTGCCCGACACGTCGGGTACGGCGCCGAGTGAGAGCACGAGGTTGACGTTCATACCCTCGAAGTAGCCTCCGCCCGGGGAGACGTCGCCGCCATCGCTTTCGCGGCTCGCGGAGATGACGAGGCCCGCATCGACGTCGGCGTCGAAAACGGAATCCGTGCTGCCGATCGCGGCCTTGAGGTCGGTGACGGCGGCGGTCGCGGCCTCCTGCGTGAGTCCGGCCAGCGCCGGAAGCGTGATGGGCTGCGGACCCTGGGAAACGCGGAGGGTCACCGTGCTGCCCTTGGCGATCCGGGTGCCCGGCTCCGGGTCGGTGCTGGAAACGAGGCCGGCGGCGATCGTGCCGCTGTATTCCACGTCGCGCGCGGCTTCCAGGCCGAGTTCGGCCAGTTGGGAGGTCGCATCCTCCGGGCTGGCCGAGGTGAGGCTCGGCACCGGAACCTGTGACCCGGGGCCGCTGCCGAAGTACCAGCCGCCGCCGCCGGCGAGGGCGGCGAGCAGCAGGACCAGCGTGAACAGCCAGTAACCCTTGCGCTTGCGCTTGCGGGCCTTGTCGGTCAGGACGACGGTGTTCACCGGGCCGGAATCACCGGCCGAGGGGAATGCGGAGGCGTTATGGGGAGCCCCGGCCGCCGCGAGCACCGTGGTAGCGGCGAGCGGCGCCGCCCCGAGGATCTGAGTGTCGGCGTCGGCCACTCCGGCGGCCATGCCGGCCCCGCGGGGCATCACCATGGTCTCCGCCTGCCCGGACCCGGTCGCCGCGGGGCGCACCAGTTTGTCCAGGTCGAGCAGCTGGTCGAGCATGACCCGGGCATCACGGGGGCGCTGCTCCGGGTCGCGGGCGGTGGCCCAGAGCACCAGCTCGTCGAGCTCGTGTGGAATCGTCGGAATCCGCGTGCTCGGCATGGGGACCGTGTCATTGGCGTGCTGGTACGCGATCTGCATGGGCGCCTCGCCCACGTACGGCTGCTCTCCGGTGAGCATCTCGTAGGTCATGATGCCGAGGGCGTAGATGTCGCTGCGGGCGTCCGCGATCCCCCGGGTGACCAGCTCGGGGGAGAGGTAGGCGATGGTGCCGAGCAGGGCCTGGCCGGTGGCGGTGTTGTTGTTGACGGCGCGGGCCAGGCCGAAGTCGCCGATCTTGATTCGGCCGTCGTCGGCCAGTAGCACGTTCTCCGGCTTGAGGTCGCGGTGCACGATCCCGGCCTTGTGCGCGGCTGCGAGCCCGCTCAGTACTGCCTCGAGGATGTCCATGGTCTGCTCGCTGGTGAGCCGTCCGTAGTCTTTGAGCAGGTCACGCAGGGTGATGCCCGGTAGGTACTCCATCACCAGGTAGGCCATGTCGGCGTCCTGGCCCTGGTCGTACACGTTCACCACGTTCGGGTGCGCGAGCCGTGCGGCGGAACGGGCTTCCTGCACGAAGCGGGCCTTGAACGTATTGTCGTCAGCCAGATGTCCGTGCATGATCTTGAGCGCTACACGGCGTTCCAGTCTCAGGTCGGTGGCGACGTAGACGGTGGCCATGCCGCCGCGGGCGATCCGGGAGCGCACCTGATAGCGGCCGTCTATCAGACGGCCGATCATCGGATCGGCAGAGGTATCGCTCACTAGTCGAGTCTAGGGATCGTCCGGGGCCTCGGGCTGCCAGGACACCCGGTAGTCAGGGTTTTGGGGGGATGTTCCGGGTCAGCCGAGCTCGGCCAGCCAGGCCCGTGCGGATGTCTCCCACTTGGCGTAGTGGTCGGGGTAGGCCGAGATCTGCACGGCCTGGGCCGCCTGGGTCACGGTCATCGATTCCCAGCCGGCGATGTCGAGCAGACCGCGGGTGACGCCCGCGTTCGGGTTTCCGTCCCCGCCGAAGAAGGCGAGGCTGGCCCGGACGGGGTCCAGTACCTGCTCGGTCGTGCCCCAGCCCGAACTCGGGCGCTGTTGGAACAGCCCGAGAGAGTCCCGGTCGCCGTAGGCCACGTTCCGGAGGCCCGATTCCTGGGCGGCGGCAGCCAGGGCCACGACGAGGCCCGAGTCGCTGACTCCCGCCTGGCGACCGACGAGGATGATCGTCTCCGCGTTGCGGCGCATGTCATCGGTGAGCGGCGTCACCACGCCGAAGATCGCCGTCGGCTCCGGCAGGGTCGGGGCCGACGGCGCCACGGCTTCGAGCGGGAGCGCCGACGCCGACGCCGACACCGACGGGGACGACGAGAAGGGGACGGCCAGGACCTGGCCGGGATAAATGATGCTGGACCAGCCCAGGCCGTTGGCGTCGAGGACCGCCTGCACCGACACGCCCGCCGCGGCAGCGATGGCCCCGATGGTGTCGCCGGCCGCGATGGTGTGCGAGCCCGGAGCCGTGGCGGCGGTGGCCGAAGGCGGGGGAGCGGCCACGGTGGCGGGCGCTGCCTCGCCGGGTCCGGGCAGCACGATCGCCTGGCCGGGGAAGATGGTGCTGTTGCCGTCGAGGCCGTTGGCGCTGAGGACGGCGCCGGTGGAGAGACCGTGCGCGGCGGCGACGCTGCTGATGGTGTCCCCGTCCCGGATCGAGTACTTCGCGATGTCGGCCGGGGCCGGTGCGGAAGCTGCCGGCTTCGCCTGGCCGAGGATCAGCGTCTGACCGGGGAAGATGCTGGCGGACCAGCCCAGGCCGTTGAGGGCGAGCACGGATGCCGTGGACAGCCCGAACCGACCGGCGACGCCGCTCACGGTGTCACCTTCGACCACCTGGTACTGGCCGGGGGCGGCCACGCCGGAGGTGCCGGGGGCCTGCCGCGCGAGGTCGGCGGGCGGCGAGGGCAGGTTGCTCCTGCTCTTGACGGGCTTCTTCGCCAGGGTCGCCGCGTCCGCGGGCGACGCCAGGTTCAGGCTGATCGCGATGGTGCTGATCAGAACGAGGGGAACGGTAGCCAGGATGCCCAGTCCCCGGCGGGTGCCGGACGATGCCTGGCGGTGCCGGCCTTCGGCGGGCGACGGCGTCGCGTTGGTGCTGATCCTGCTGGCTTTTGCCGACATGGGACTCCTCGTCCTGATTGCGTGCCCAGTTACGCTGACACAGATGACTATTAGAGTCAAACAGTGTGGCCCCTGTTATGGGCGTCAACACGCGCAAAAAACCGGCGCGGGGTTTGTCGAGTCCTGGGAATCATGGGAGGCTGGAACCGTGACCGAATCGTTTTCAGATCAACTGTGGCTGTCCATTCCCGACCTCGTACGGGAGCTCGGCGTCAGCCAGAGCCGCGTACGCCAGCTGATCGATGACAGGCAACTGCTCGCGGTCCGGCGGGACGGCGGCCCGCTCCAGGTTCCGGCCGCGTTCATCAAGGACGGCGCGCCGCTGCCCGAGCTGCGCGGAACGCTGATCGTGCTCGCGGACGACGGCTTCACCGACGAGCAGGCCATGGACTGGCTCCTCGAGGTCGACGCCAGCCTCGGAGTTCCCCCGATCCAGGCGCTGCTGGCCGGCCGCAAGGCCGAGGTGCGACGCGTCGCCCAGGCCCTCGCCTGACCCCTTTGTTTCTCTGACCCGGCCGGGTCAGAAGGCGCGCCGGGTCACCGTTTCCGCCAGCTCGACCAGGCGGCCGGTGACCTCGGCGCTGATCGGTGATCCCTCGAGGGCGGCGAGGGCCTCGGCGACGTGGGAGGCGATCAGATCCTCGATCGCTTCGACGGCGCCGCTGTCCGTGATGGCGGCCTGCAGCAGCGCGATCTGGGCGGGCTCCAGCAGGGAATCCCCGAGGAGCGCGTCCAGGTGCCGCCGGCCTGCGTCGGGCATGGCCTCGCGGGCCAGTGCGATCAGGACCGTGCGCTTTCCCTCGCGCAGGTCGTCGCCGCTCGGCTTGCCGGTCACGGATGCGTCCCCGAAGACCCCGAGGAGGTCGTCGCGCAGCTGGAACGCGATGCCCAGCGGCAGCCCGAAAGCCCGCAGGGCGTCCAGGTGATCCCGTCCGGCGCCGGCCAGGGCCGCGCCGATGACGAGGGGTGCCTGCACGCTGTACTTGGCGGACTTGAAGACGATGACCCGCAACGCCCGATCGAACAGCTCGGCTTCGGGCTGGGTCAGCCAGGCTCGCTCTTCGAGAATGTCGAGGTACTGGCCGGCGGTGACCTCGGTGCGCATCCGGTTGAATTCGTCCCGCGCGTTCCGGGCGGCCGACGAATCCGGCGCGAGCTCCAGACCCTCGTCGAGCAGCTCGTCGCTCCAGCCCAGGAGGAGGTCGCCCAGCAGGATGGCAGCGGCCCGGCCGAACTCGAACCGGCTGCCCGCCCAGCCGTTGTCGCTGTGCATCCCCTCGAAGAGTTTGTGGGCCGAGGCGGCTCCTCGACGGGTGTCCGAATTGTCGATGATGTCATCGTGCACCAGTGCGGCGGCGTGGAAGATCTCCAGGGCCGCGGCGGCGGAAATGACCGCTCCGAGCCGGCCCTCGTCCGGCACGGATGCGCCGGTCCCGGGGCCCCCCGCGCCGGTGCCGACACTCTGCCAGCCCCAGTAGCAGAACAGGGCCCGGAAGCGCTTGCCACCGCTGAGAAACTGCCGTGAGAAGTCCACCAGGGGCGTCAGATCCGGGCTGATGCTGGTCACAATTGGTTGACGGGTTTTGAGGAAATCGTCGATGCGAGAATGAACCAGATCGATCAGTTGATTGCTTTCAGCCACCTGCCTAGCCTAGCCATCCCGGCGGGGTTAGAATCGGGGAGTAAACCGCTCGATCCCAAATAGGAGGAATGAGATGCCGCTTTCTGAACAAGAGCAGCGACTCCTCGAAGAGATGGAGCGCGGCCTATACCACAACGACGCCGACTTCGTGGCGAACGTCGGAGGCTCATCCCTCCGGCCCAACTACCGCTCGATCGCTATCGGAGTTCTGGCTGCCGTCGCCGGAATCGGTGGCTTGATCGCCGGTGTGGCCCTGCAGCAGTTGTGGATCGGCATCTTGGGCTTCGTGGTCATGTTCGCCGGCGTCCTGATCGCGACCACCCCGGGCAAGTCGGGCCGCCGCATGACCGGTCCTCCCCGTCGCCAGCCGACGCAGCGCACCGCCGACCGCGGATTCATGGACCGCATGAACGACCGCTGGGACCGCCGCCAGGACGGCCAGCAGTAACACCAACCGCAGCAACGCCAACCGCAGCAACACAAACCGCAGAGAACAATCGGGCCGATCATCTGATCGGCCCTTTTTTTGTGCCCGAAAACGGCCCGGGGATGGCGGGACCGGTGCCCAATGACAATTTTCCCTCCACCGGACCAGCCCAGTGTTTGTGCGGGTCAGTGGGGAAAATATCTCGAGTTTTCTCGGTTATTTCCGACTTTGTGGATGAAAGTGGAGTAAAGTGGAGCAAGACCTGGAACTTGGCCGGAAGAGAAGGGGTGATGAATGTTTCTCGGGACCTACGCACCCAAGCTCGACGAAAAGGGGCGCATCATCCTCCCCGCGAAGTTCCGCGACGAGTTGGCCACCGGGATCGTCATGACCCGTGGGCAGGAGAACTGCCTCTACGTCTTCACGACGCGCGAGTTCGAGGCGTTCCACGAGAAGCTCAGCCAGGCACCGCTCACGAGCAAGCCCGCCCGTGACTACGCCCGTGTGATGCTGTCGGGTGCGAGCGCCGAGATGCCGGACAAGCAGAACCGGGTGACCATCCCGGCCCACCTGCGCAGCTTCGCCGGACTCGACCGCGAGCTCACGGTCATCGGTGCGGGCACCCGGGTCGAAATCTGGGACAGCGCGGCGTGGGAGACCTACCTCGCCGAACAAGAAGCCTCATTCGCAAACATCACGGAGGAGGTGATTCCGGGACTCATCTAGCTCCTGGCGCCTGACTCCCAGCCGTTCTGCCTGACACACTTCCCCGGTGGCAGGAACGAATGGATGGGGATCAGGACTCAGGGTCTGACCCGGATTATGGCCATCAACGACATCCACACCCCAGTACTGCTCGAACGCTGCGTCGAGTTGCTCGGCCCGGCGCTGGAGCGCCCCGGCGCGGTCCTCGTCGACGCCACCCTCGGCATGGGCGGGCACGCCGAGGCGTTCCTGCAGCGCTTCCCCGGGCTGACCCTGGTCGGACTCGACCGGGACCTCGACGCCCTGGCCATCGCCGAGGAGCGGCTGAAGCCGTTCCGCGACCGGATCCACCTCGTGCACACCATCTACGACGGCATCCAGGACGCCCTGGCCGGCCTCGGCATCACGGAGGTGTCCGGTGTGCTCTTCGACCTGGGCGTGTCCTCCCTGCAGCTCGACCGGGTCGAGCGCGGGTTCTCCTACTCCAAGGACGCGCCCCTGGACATGCGCATGGACAACACCAGCGACCTGACCGCCGAGCGCATCCTCGCCACCTACAGCGAGCAGGAACTGCGCCGGATCTTCCACGAGTACGGCGAAGAGAAACTGGCCGCACGCTACGCCAAGGCCATCGTCGAAGCTCGGGAAACGACGCCGTTCGTGCGCTCCGCCCAGTTGGTCGCCGTCATCACCGCCGTCACCCCGGTCGTCGTCCAGCGCGCCGGCCACCCGGCGAAACGGGTCTTTCAGGCGCTGCGCATCGAGGTGAACCAGGAACTCGCCGTGCTCGAACGCGCGATCCCGGCGTCGCTCGATGCGGTCTCCGTCGGCGGCCGCATCGTCGTCATGGCCTACCAGTCCCTCGAAGACCGGATCGTCAAGAAACTGCTGGCCAAGGCCTCCAGCTCCAGCGCCCCGGCCGGCCTCCCGGTCGAGCTGCCCGAACACAAACCACTATTCAAGCTTCTGATCCGCGGCGCCGAAATGGCCTCGGAAGACGAAAAAGCGATGAACCCGCGTGCCACGTCGGTTCGACTTCGCGCCGCCGAGCGACTGAGGAGAGCAGCATGAGCGACAACCTCGCACGCGCACCACGACCGAACTGGGCGACCGAGCCCGCCGCCGCGGTGGAGGAACGCCGCCACATCGAGATCGTGTCCTCGAGCAGCCAGCGCCGGGCCCGACCGAAGATCGTCTACGCCCTCTCCGCCGTCACCGGCGTCTCACTGATCGTGCTCGCCCAACTGCTCCTCAGCGTCGGGATCTCCCAGTCCGCCTACGAGGTCTCCCGGCTCCAGGCCAGCCAGGTCGAACTCGGGCGCACCGCGGAGAGCGTGACCGAAGACCTCGTGCGGTCGTCCTCGCCGCAGAGCCTCGCGGCCAACGCGGAGGCCCTCGGTATGGTCAGCAACTCCAACCCGGTCTACCTCCGGCTGTCCGACGGCGCCGTGCTCGGCGCTCCGGCCTCGGCCGCCGGCAGCCAGGGCGGCGCCGCCAGCCTGGTGCCCAACTCCCTCCTCGCCGGGGTGCCTCTCGTGACCCAGCTGCCGCAGGGCAGCGGCCAGGGTGCCAGCGTGGGCGGCTCGGTGGCCCCGGCCGCCGCGCCTGCCGCAGCTCCGGTCGCCTCGACGGCCACGCCGAACGGACTGCCGACGCCCGCGACCCGGTAACGGTTAGGCTGTTCCGGACCGCGGTCTCGTTCCAGCACGCTCGCCCGCCGCTCACCTCCAGAACCCGCCAAACCAGTGGCCCCGGCCGCAGTAAGGACTCACAGGTGGCGAGCAGCACCCGGTCAGGCAGACGGCGCATCGCAGTGACGGTCGTGCTGCTGTTCGCATTCGTCGCCGTGTTCGTGGTCCGGCTGGTGGACATCCAGATCGTGCGCGCCGACACGCTCAACGCCGACTCGCTCGGCAACCGATCGGTCGAGCAACCCGTCTACGGCTCCCGCGGCGACATCGTCGACGCCAACGGCGTGGTCCTGGCCGGCACGGTCATGCGCTACAACATCACCCTGTCGCCACGGAACGCGGCCGAATTCGAACGCACCACCGACGCCGGCAAGGTGACCGTGACCGTCGCCCAGGCCGCGGCCGAGGTCGGCGCCCTCACCGGGCAGTCCGGGGACGCCATCCTCAAGATCATCGCCGACGCCCTCGCCGAGAACAAGGACTCCGACTACGCCTTCGTCGCCCGCGCGGTGGACGTCTCGGTCTTCCGGGCCATCGACAAGCTCGAGATTCCGTGGATGTACGCCGAGAAGAATCCCAGCCGGGTCTACCCCGACGGCGCCGTCGCCGGCAACCTGGTCGGGTTCGTGTCGTCCGTGGGGGAGGCGCAGGCCGGGCTCGAGCTCGGCCAGGACGCCTGCCTGGCCAGCAGCAACGGGATCGAGACCTACGAGAAGGGCGCCGACGGTGTTCGCCTGCCGCAGAGCACGGTGACCACCAGGCAGGCCGAGAACGGCGGCGACGTCGTCACCACGATCGACTCCGACCTGCAGTGGTACGTGCAGCAGGTGCTGGCCAAGCAGGCCATCGCGACCGGGGCGGCGTGGGGCAACGTCGTCGTGCAGGAAGTGAAGACCGGCAAGCTGGTGGCTGTGGCGGACTACCCCTCGGTGGACCCCAACAACGTCAACGGCACCCCGAACCCCGACGACCGCGGGTCGCGGGCGTTCACGGCCTCCTTCGAACCGGGCTCGACGTTCAAGGCACTCACCGCGGCATCCGTGCTCGATGCGGGCGTGGCCACGCCGTACAGCAAGGTCGTCGCGCCCTACCGGTACCTCCCGGCGAACGGTGCCAACGTGAACGATAGCTCCGGCCACGCCGACCTGAACCTCACCCTGACCGGCGTGCTGATCGAATCCTCCAATACCGGGATGTCCAAGTTCGGCGAGATGATCAGCGATGAGCAGCGCTACGACTACATGACCAAATTCGGGATCGGCGCGGTCACCGAATCGGGCTTCCTCGCCGAGGACTCCGGCATCCTGCACCCGTGGCAGGACTGGGACAACCAGACCAAGTACGCGACCATGTTCGGGCAGGGTCTGACGACCACGGCACTGCAGGTGTCCAGCATCTACCAGACGATCGGCAACAACGGGGTACGCATGCCCGTGCAGCTGGTGGCGGGCTGCCGGCACGCCGACGGCACCATGACCGAGGTCCCGCCGACGACCGGGACACCGGTGATCTCGGCCACCGCCGCGCGCGACACCGCCGACATGCTCGAGATGGTCTACCAGAAGGGCTGGCTGGCCGCGAAGTGGAACATTCCCGGCTACCGCGTGGCCGCCAAGACCGGCACGGCGCAGATGCCGGACGGGCAGGGAGGGTACACCAAGGGGTACCTGGTGTCGGTCTCCGGCTTCGCCCCGGCCGACGATCCGCAGTACGTCGTGTCCGTCAGCCTCGCCGATCCTGTTAAACTGAACTCTTCGGCGGCATCTGCTCCGGTCTTCCAGGAGGTCATGAGCCAGGTGCTGAAGAAGTACCGGGCGGTTCCATCGGGCGCCACCGCGCCTGCCCTTCCCGGTACCTGGTAAGAAAGCGAGCCCCCGTGACCGAATTGGCACCCTCGGCTCTCCGTCCTCAGCATCCGGTCCCCAGATCGTTGTCGGGACTGGTCGATGAATTCGAACTTTATTTGCGCGGCGACGTGGATGGCCTCGAGGTCACCGGCGTCAGCCTGAGTTCGCGCACCGTGCAGCCCGGAGACCTCTACGTCGGCGTACCCGGACGGGCCAGCCATGGCGCGTCCTTCGCCGCGGCCGCCCGCGAGGCCGGCGCCGTCGCCATCCTGACCGATGAGGCCGGCGCGCTCCTCGCCGCCGGCAGCGGCCTCCCCATCCTGGCGACCCCCGACGCGCGCGCCGCGCTGGGAGCCGTCGCCGCCTGGATCTACCGCACGGAGGACAACCCGGCGACGCTCTTCGCCGTCACCGGCACGAACGGCAAGACCAGCGTGGTCTACCTGCTCTTCGCCATCCTGAATCAGCTGGGCGTCGTGTCCGGGCTCACCTCGACCGCCGAACGCCGCATCGGCGAGCTGGCCGTCGTGAGCGCCCTGACCACCCCGGAAGCCACCGAACTGCACGCGCTGCTGGCACGGATGCGCGAGGCCGAGGTTCGGGCCGTCGCCATCGAGGTGTCGGCGCAGGCGCTCAGCCGCCACCGGGTCGACGGCCTCGTCTTCGACGTGGCCGGGTTCACCAACCTGAGCCACGACCACCTCGACGACTATGCCGGCCTGGACGAGTACTTCCAGGCCAAGCTCGAGCTCTTCCAGCCCGACCGCTCCCGCCGCGGCGTGATCACGGTGGACTCCGGCTGGGGTCGCCGGATCGTCGAGGAGTGCCGCATCCCGGTCACCACCCTCAGCAGCAACCCCGCGGTCGACGCCGACTGGCACATGAGCATCGTCGACGAGAGCGCGCTCTACACCGAGTTCCTGCTCGAGGGCCCGGAAGGCCGTCGGCTGCAGACCCGGGTTCCCCTGGTCGGCTGGTTCATGGCCGCCAACGCGGCCCTCGCCATCCTGCTGCTGGTCGAATCCGGCTACGACCTCGAGGCCATCGCGCACACGCTCGACCGCGACGGCGGCATCGACGTCTACATCCCCGGTCGGGCCGAGCGCATCTCGGGCGACGCGGGCCCGCTCGTCTACATCGACTACGGCCACAGCCCGGATGCGTTCCTGAACACCCTGGCCGCCATCCGCAAGTTCACGCCCGGCCGCCTGATCATGGTGTTCGGGGCCGACGGCGACCGCGACACCACCAAGCGCGCCGACATGGGCGCCATCGCGGCGCGCGGGTCGGACATCGTGGTCGTCACAGACTTCCACCCGCGGTTCGAAGACCCCGCGGCCATCCGTGCCACGCTCCTGGCAGCAGCCAGGGAAGCCGTCCCCGACGGGGAGTTCTACGAGGTCGCGGATCCCCGCACGGCGTTCCGCACGGCACTCTCACTAGCGAAAGAAGGCGACGCGATCTTGTACGCGGGACCAGGGCATGAAAATTATCACGAAGTCGCCGGCGTCAAGATTCCGTACTCCGCCAGGGACGATTCCCGCCAGGCGCTGCGCGAAGCCGGGTGGCTGTAGATGATCGCCCTCACCCTGACCGAGATCGCCGCGGCCGTCTCCGGGGTCCTCCACCTCGACGGCAGCGCGCTGACCGCCGAGTCCGTCGTCGACGGCACGGTGCACACCGACTCGCGCGAATCCGTGCCCGGTTCGATCTTCGTGGCCAAGCCCGGGGACGTGACCGACGGCCACCTCTTCGCCCCGTCCGCCGCCGGGCAGGGCGCGGCGCTTTTGATCGTCGAACGGCGCCTGGACCTGCCCGTGGCCCAGATCGTCGTCGCCGACGCCGTGGTGGCGCTGGGCGACCTGGCCACCGAGGTCGTGCTCCGCGTGCGTGCCGCCGGCAACCTGAAGATCGTCGGCGTCACCGGCTCGAACGGCAAGACCACCACCAAGAACCTGATCCGGGCCGTGCTCGAACGGGTCGGGCCCACCGTCGCCGCCCGGGCCTCCTTCAACAACGAGGTCGGCGCGCCGCTGACCATGCTCGAACTCACGATGGACACCCGATTCCTCGTGGCCGAAATGGGTGCGAGCGCCGTCGGCGAGATCGCCCGGCTGATCAGGATGGCCCGTCCCGACATCGGCATCGTGCTCAAGGTCGGCCTCGCCCACGCGGGCGAGTTCGGCGGCATCGAGGCCACCGTCCTGGCCAAGACCGAGATGGTCACCGACCTGCTGGCCACGGATGTCGCCGTGCTGAACGCCGACGACCCGCGCGTCGCCGGGATGGCCGCCGCCACCGCGGCCCGGATCGTCTGGTTCGGCCAGTACTGCGACGAGGGCGTGCGCGCCACCGACGTGCACGGGACCGCGACCGGCACCACCTTCACCCTGCAGCTGGCCTCGGGGGAGTCACGGCCGGTGTCCTTCCAGGTGCTCGGCGAGCACCACGTGATGAACGCACTGGCCGCCGCGGCCGCCGCCGAACTCCTCGGCGTCGGGATCGACGACATCGTCTCCGCCCTTGAATCCGTGCAGACCGCCGAGCGCTGGCGGATGCAGGTGATGGGTGGGCGTGAGGGCGTGACCGTGATCAACGACGCCTACAACGCGAGCCCCGACTCGATGACCGCCGCGCTGAAGACACTCGCCCAGATCGCCGCCCCCGGGCAGCGCACCTTCGCCGTCCTCGGCGAGATGAGCGAACTGGGCGAGCTGGCCGGCGAAGAGCATGACCGGATCGGCCTGATGGCCGTGCGGCTGAACATCTCCCAGCTCGTCGTCGTGGGCCGCGGCGCGCGGCGCATGCACATCAGCACGATCAACGAAGGATCCTGGGACGGGGAGTCGGCGTTCGTCGAGTCGTCGGACGAGGCCTTCGACCTGCTGACGAAGACGGTGCGACCGGGAGACACTGTGCTGGTCAAATCGTCCAATTCCGCCGGCCTGCGCTTTCTCGGCGACCGGCTCGGAGAGTGGTTCTCATGAGAGCACTGCTGATGGCCGGAGCCTTCTCCCTCGTCTTCACCCTGGCGTTCACGCCACTGTTCATCCGGCTGTTCAAGAAGCTGGGCTGGGGGCAGTTCATCCGCGACGACGGGCCGCAGAGCCACCACGCCAAACGCGGCACCGCCACCATGGGCGGCATCATCATCATCCTCGGCACCGTGATCAGCTACTTCTCGGCCATGTGGATCACCGGGAGCCACATCCCGATGTCGCCGCTGCTGGTGCTATTCATGATGGTGGGCCTCGGCTTCGTCGGTTTCATCGACGACTTCCTCAAGACCCGCAACCAGCGCAGCCTCGGTCTCGGCGGCTGGGCCAAGGTCATCGGGCAGGTCATCGTGGCGAGCACCTTCGCCCTCCTCTCGATCCAGTTCCCGAACATCAACGGGGTGACGCCGGCGTCGACGAAAATCTCGCTGCTGCGGGACCTGCCGCTGGACTTCATGCAGCTCGGCGCCATCATCGGCACCATCCTCTTCGTGATCTGGATCTGCCTGATCGTGGCGGCCACCTCCAACAGCGTCAACGTCACCGACGGGCTCGACGGCCTCGCCACCGGTTCCTCGATCCTCTCGATCGGCGCCTTCATCGTGATCGGTTTCTGGCAGTCCAACCAGGCCCGGTTCGGGGGAGCGGACGTCGCCGACCTCTACCGCTCCTACGACGTGCGCGACCCGCTCGACCTGGCGATCGTGTCGGCGGCCATCGTCGGCGGCCTGATCGGCTTCCTCTGGTACAACACGTCGCCGGCGAAGATCTTCCTCGGCGACACCGGGTCACTCGCCATCGGCGGCGCCCTGGCCGCCCTGGCCATCCTCAGCCGCACCGAGCTGCTCCTAGTGCTGATCGGCGGGCTGTTCGTGTTCGAGGCCGGCTCCGTCATCGTGCAGCGCGCCTACTTCAAACTCACCCGCGGCAAACGCATTTTCCTGATGAGCCCGATCCACCATCACTTCGAGCTCAAGGGCTGGGCCGAAGTCACCGTCGTGGTGCGCTTCTGGATCATCGGCGGCCTCCTGGTGGCCGCGGGCGTCGGGTCGTTCTACCTCGAATGGCTGGCCAGCTAGTGACCGGAAGACACTCCGGCGGCGCCTCGCTCGCCGCAGCGGATGCCGCGCGCCTGGACGGCCTGACCAGCTGGCACTCCGACTGGTCCGGCCTGCGGGTGGGCGTGCTCGGCCTGGGCGTCACCGGCTTCGCGGCCGCGGACACCCTCGCCGAACTCGGCGCCGAGGTGCTCGTCGTGGCCGGGACGGCACCGGAGCAGACCATCCGCCTGCTCGACGTGATCGGGGCGGGCCTCGTGCAGGCCGCCCCGGCCACCGTGCCCGCCGAACTGATCGAGCACCGGCCGGACGTGCTGATCGCATCGCCGGGCTTCCACCCCGACCACCCGCTACTGCTCTGGGCTGCGACCGCCGGCATCCCGGTCTGGGGTGACATCGAGCTGGCCTGGCGCCTGCGGGACAAGGTCGGTGCCCCGGCCGAATGGATCCTCGTCACCGGCACCAACGGTAAGACCACCACGGTGCAGCTCACCGCCACCATGCTCGCCGCAGCAGGCCACCGGGTGGCGCCCTGCGGCAACATCGGCGTGCCCGTGCTCGACGCCGTGCGCGACCCGCAGGGCTGGGACGTGCTCGTGGTCGAGCTCTCCAGTTACCAGCTGCACCACCTGCCCCGCACCGGTCCGGGAGCGCTCGTGCCCTGGGCCAGCGTCTGCCTGAACATCGCCGACGACCACCTCGACTGGCACGGCTCGGCCAAGGCGTACCGCGACGCGAAAGCCACGGTCTACGCGAACACGAAGTCGGCCTGCGTCTACAACAAGGCGGATGCCGCCACGATGCGCATGGTCGAGGACGCCGACGTCGTCGAGGGGGCTCGGGCGATCGGCTTCGGCCTCGGTGTGCCCGGTCCCAGCGACCTCGGCATCGTGGACGGAATCCTCTGCGACCGCGCGTTCCACGAGGACCGGCACGAGACGGCCGTGGAGATCACCACCGTGCAAGACCTCCGCGCCAACGGGCTCAGTGCGCCGCACCTCCTCGCCGACATCCTCGCGGCCAGCGCCCTCGCCCGGTCCTTCGGCGTGCCCGCCGCGGTCATCCACGACGCGCTCGAAGACTTCAGGCTCGACGCGCACCGGATCGAGATCGTGGCCGAGGCCGCCGGCATCCGCTGGATCGACGATTCGAAGGCCACCAACCCGCACGCGGCCGACGCGTCACTGACCGCGTTCGACTCCGTCGTCTGGCTCGTCGGAGGCCTGCTCAAGGGCGTCGACATCGACCAGCTGGTGGCCGGCCACGTCGGGCACCTGCGGGGCGCCGTCATCATCGGAGTCGACCGTTCCGTGCTGCGCGACGCATTCCGGCGACACGCGCCCGAGCTGCGGGTGTTCGAGATCGAGGCCGACGACACTGGTCAGGTCATGCCGGAGGCCGTGCGGCTGGCGGCCGACCTCGCCGAAACCGGCGACGTCGTGCTACTCGCGCCGGCCGCCGCATCCATGGACCAGTTCACCGACTACGCCCAGCGCGGCCGGTTGTTCGCCGAAGCCGTGCACGAATATCTTGGAGGTGATCGGGGTGGCGACTCCGCCTCGGACCCGCGCGCCCAGGCCTGACCTGGCCGCGGCGACCGCCGCCACCCGGACGGCGGGGCCCCATGCTGCGGGACCCGCTCCGGAGGCCGAGGACGCGGGGCACGCCGCCCGCATCCATCTCGGCCGGGTCCTGCACGCCGAGTCCGCCAGCTACTTCCTGCTGCTGGGCACGACCCTGTTCCTGATCGTGTTCGGACTGGTCATGGTGCTCTCGTCCTCCTCGGTGGACTCCTACCTGGAGAACACCGGGTTCTTCGGCACAGTGCTGCGCCAGGGCGGGTTCGCCCTGATCGGGGTGCCCCTGATGTTGCTGATCAGCCGGCTGCCGCTCAAGTTCTGGCGGCGCGTCTCCTGGCCGGCGCTGATCATCTCCTGCCTGCTCCAGTGCCTGGTAGTGTTCACGCCGCTCGGCATCGAAGTGGCCGGCAACACCAATTGGCTCTCCATCGGCGGGATCCAGTTCCAGCCCTCCGAGGGCATCAAGCTGGCCCTGGTCATCTGGCTCGGCATGATCTTGTCCCAGAAGCAGAACAAGCTCGACGACTGGCGCCACGTCTACATCCCCGTCTTCGGCGTGGGCGGCGGCGCCGTCATGCTGGTCCTGATCGGCGGGGACCTCGGCACCGTCATGATCATGGCGGGCATCCTCTTCGGCGCGCTCTTCTTCGCCGGGGTGCGCCTGCGCATGCTGGGCCTTCCGCTCGGGGTCGGTGCCGTGCTCGCTCTCCTGATGGCGTTGACCAGCTCCAACCGGATGACGCGCATCCTGAGCTTCCTCGGTGACGGCTGCGACGCGGTCGACGGCCCCATCTCGGCCGCCTGCTGGCAGCCGTTGCACGGTACCTGGGCCCTCGCCAACGGGGGAGTGTTCGGCGTGGGGCTCGGCAACTCCAAAGCGAAGTGGTCCTGGCTGCCCGCCGCCGACAACGACTATATCTTCGCCATCATCGGCGAGGAGCTCGGCCTGATCGGCGCGATCGTGGTGCTGGCCATGTTCATCCTCCTGGCGTTCGCGTTCCTGCGGATCATGCGCACCAGCGTGAGCATGCAGGCCAGGGTCTCCACCGCGGCCGTCATGGTCTGGCTGATCGGCCAGGCGTTCGTCAACATCGGCGTGGTCCTCGGCGTGTTCCCCGTTCTCGGCGTGCCGCTCCCGCTGGTCTCGTCCGGCGGCACAGCCCTGCTGTCGACGCTGGGCGCCATCGGAATCGTGCTGTCCTTCGCCCACGGCGACCATGCCGGCTCGCCGGCCAACGCGGCCTCGCCGGCCAACACAGCGCTGACGGGAGAGAACCGGTGACCACCTACCTTCTGGCCGGAGGCGGAACCGCCGGCCACGTGAACCCCCTGCTGGCGGTGGCGGACACCATCGCCGCGCGGGAACCGGACGCCACTCTGATCGTGCTCGGCACCCGGGAGGGGCTCGAGGCCAGGCTGGTTCCCGCCCGCGGCTACGAGCTCGTGTTCGTGCCCCGGCTGCCGTTCCCGCGTCGTCCGAACCGCCAGGCCCTCACTTTCCTGCCGCGGTTCAACCAGGCGGTCGCCGACCTTGCCGACCTCCTCGCCGCCCGCGGCGTCGACGTCGTGGTGGGTTTTGGCGGCTACGTGTCCACGCCGGCGTACCTGGCCGCCCGCCGGTCAGGCATCCCCATCGTCATCCACGAGGCCAATTTCAAGGCCGGCCTGGCCAACCGGCTGGGCGCCTGGTTGACCCACCATGTCGGTGTCGCCTTCGCCGGCACCCGGATCCGGCGCGCGCACACCGTCGGGATGCCGCTGCGCGCCGAAATCGCCGAGCTGGACCGGGACGCGACTCGCCCGGAGGCGCTCGCCTTCTTCGGCCTCGCCGAGGAGCGGCCCACCCTGCTCGTCACCGGCGGATCCCTCGGCGCGAGAAGACTGAACACGACGATCGTCCAATCCGCGCCCGCGCTGATCGCCGCCGGGTGGCAGGTGCTGCACATCACCGGCGACAAGTCCGAGGTGAGCGACCCCGGTCTGGGGCACTATCGCATGATCTCCTATTGCGACCGGATGGACCTGGCGCTGTCAGCGGCGGACTTCGCCGTGTCCCGGTCCGGCGCCGGCACGGTGTCCGAGCTGAGCGCCCTGGGCATCCCGGCCGCGTACGTGCCGTACCCGGTGGGCAACGGCGAGCAGCGCTTCAACGCGGCCGACGTCGTCGCGTCCGGCGGCGGAATCCTCGTCGATGACGCGGACTTCCTCCCCGAATGGGTCCGGGACGAGCTCATCCCCGTGCTGAGCGACCGGTCGCGGGTGCGCCGGATGGGCGTCGCGGCGGCATCCGCCGGGGCCAGGGACGGCGCCGCCAGAATGGTCGACTTCATTCAGGGCGCGGTCCGGGGGTAACCGCCCGGGTTCGCGCCCGCCGCGGTCAATCCGGCATTCCGGGGCCGCGGCGGCTAACGTGGTTTCAGCACACCGAGCACCTGTCTTCAACCATTCGTCTCCACATTCGTCTCCGACTGAGAAGAGCGCAGCAACCGTGATCAAGCCCGATCTGAACCTCACCATTCCCCGAGATCTCGGAACGGTGCATTTCGTGGGCATCGGCGGCTCGGGGATGAGCGGCATCGCGCGCCTGTTCATCGACGCCGGGCACACGGTGACCGGGTCTGACGTGCGGGAGTCGGACAACGTGCTGGCACTGCGCAAACTGGGCGCGCGCATCGCGATCGGCCACGCGGCCGAGAACGTCGGCGACGCCGACAGCCTCGTCGTCACGGGCGCGCTCTGGCAGGACAACCCCGAGTACGTGCTGGCCAGGGAGAAGGGCCTCCCGGTGCTGCACCGGTCGCAGGCCCTGGCCTGGCTGATCGAGAAGCACCGTCTGGTCGCCGTGGCCGGCGCCCACGGCAAGACCACCTCCACCGGCATGATCGTGACCGGCCTGCTCGGCCTGGGACAGCACCCGAGCTTCGTCAACGGCGGCGTGATCGAGTCCCTCGGCGTGTCGGCGGCCAGCGGAACCGACGATCTCTTCGTCGTCGAGGCCGACGAATCCGACGGGTCGTTCCTGCTCTACAACACGGCCGTGGCTTTGGTCACCAACGTCGACCCCGACCACCTCGACCACTACGGCTCGCTGGAAGCGTTCGAGGCGGCCTTCGTGGAGTTCGCCCAGAACGCGACCGAACTCGTCGTCATCTCCTCCGACGACCCTGGCGCGGTCAGTGTGACCGGCAAGCTGGCCGAAAAGCGCGTCATCACCTTCGGCGAGGACGACGGCGCCGACGTGCGGCTGCACTCCGTGGTCACGGACGGGCCGGTGCGCTTCGGCGTGGCGTGGGCCGGCCACGACTACTTCGCCACCCTCCGCATCCCGGGCCGGCACAACGCCATCAACGCCGCCGGGGCCTTCGCTGTGCTGGTGGGACTCGGGTTCGAGGCTGAAGCGTCCCTGGCCGCCATCTCGGAGTTCGGCGGCACGGAGCGCCGGTTCGAACTGCACGGCACAGTCGGCGGCGTGAGCGTCTACGACGACTACGCCCATCACCCGACCGAAGTGGCCGCAGCCCTGTCCGCCGCCCGAACCGTGGTCGGCTCCGGCCGCATCATCGCCGTGCACCAGCCGCACCTGTACAGCCGCACCCGGCTCTTCGCGCAGGAATTCGCGGACGCCCTCGAGACCTGCGCCGACCAGACCGTCGTACTGGGCGTGTACGGCGCCCGGGAAGACCCCGAGCCCGGCGTCACCGGCACGCTCGTCGCCGACCGGTTCCTCGACCCGTCCCACGTGGTCTACGTGCCCGACTGGCAGGAGGCCGCGGACTACGTCGCCTCCATCGCCCGGGACGGCGACTTCGTGGTCACCCTCGGCTGCGGCGACGTGTACCGCATCGTTCCCCAGCTCCTCGGCTCGCTCACGCGGGCGCGCGGATGAGCCGCGCCCGGGCATGAGGCGGCCACAGGGCTTCGAACGTCCGGTCGTTCCTCCCGCCGAAACGCCGACCGACAGCGCCCCGCCGGCGCGCAAGGGGGCCGGCATCCGTCGCCCCGTGCGCCCGCCCGCCGCCCAATCTTTCGTGCGCGGTTCGTGGCCCTCGCGTGGCGCCGCGTCCACCGAACCGAACACCGAGTCGTTCACCGAGCCGATCACCGTGCAGCCGGCATCCGCCCTTCCGGGTCCCCTGGCCTCGGTGTCTCCACTGCGGCCGGGCTCGGGCGCGAGCCCCGCACCCACGCCGCCTGCGGACACGCGCTCGACGAAGACGCAGCCGGCCGACAAACCTGCGGCGCCCCTCACACCGGCCGGGGCCAGGCTCAAGCTGCGGGCCGCCCGGCGGGCTCGGAAACGCTACGAGCGCGAGGAGGTCAGGCGGTTCACCTGGCGGTCACGCCGCCGGCGCAATGCCTGGCTGGCGTCCCTGGGCGTCACCGTCGTCCTGGCCGCTTTCGTCGTCGTCGGCGTCTACTCGCCGCTGATGGCGCTGCGCACGATCGAGGTCGTCGGAGCGAACCGGATCCCGGCGGACAAGATTCAGGCGGCTCTGGGCGACCAGCTCGGCACGCCGTTGCCGCTCGTCGATCTGGCCGAGGTGAAGAAGGACCTGTCCGAGTTCACCCTGATCCAGAGCTACGTCACCGAGAGCCGCCCGCCCGCCACACTGGTGGTGCGCATCGTCGAGCGCGAGCCGGTCGGGGCATTGGCGACCGGCGCGGGCTTCGACCTGGTCGACGCGGCCGGAGTGGTGATCCAGAGCAGCCCGGAGCGCCCGGCCGGGTACGCCACCATCGATGCGCGCTCGGGGTCGGGCAGCGCCGGCTTCCTCGCCGCGACGGCCGTGATCGCCGCTTTGCCGGAGAGCATCCGCACCGGACTGGACACAGTGACCGCGGCCACCAAGGACGATGTCACCCTGACGCTGGTCGGCGGGGCCCGCGTGGTCTGGGGAAGCGCGGAGAAGTCGGAGTACAAGGCGGTCGTCCTGGCCGCCCTGATCGTGAGCCACCCGGTGGGCACCGTCGGCGAATACGACGTGTCCTCGCCCGACAGCGCCGTTCTTCGCTGAATCGGCGAGTTCTTCGCTGAGTTCTGGGCTGAATCTTCGCGACACGCGGGCGCGCCTCCCCGTCCCGGCACGGCTGGCGCATAACTTCGATACAGGAATTGCATACTCAGCATAACTTTAAACTTCGACAAGAGGTTTAGGGTTCCACCGGAGGCCGGACGTGTCAACAACAAATCAGAACTACCTCGCAGTCATCAAGGTTGTTGGAATCGGTGGCGGCGGTGTCAACGCCGTCAACCGCATGATCGAGCTCGGCCTCCGCGGGGTCGAGTTCATCGCCATCAATACGGATGCCCAGGCGCTCCTGATGAGCGACGCCGACGTCAAACTCGACGTGGGCCGCGACCTCACCCGCGGCCTCGGCGCCGGCGCCGACCCCGAGGTGGGCCGTCGCGCCGCCGAGGATCACGCCGAAGAAATCGAAGAGGCCCTGGCTGGCGCGGACATGGTCTTCGTCACGGCAGGCGAGGGTGGTGGAACGGGCACCGGCGGTGCGCCCGTCGTCGCCCGCATCGCCAAGTCCATCGGCGCGCTCACCATCGGTGTCGTCACCAAGCCCTTCGGCTTCGAGGGCAAGCGCCGCCAGGCGCAGGCCGAGGCCGGCGTCGCCTCCCTCAAGAACGAGGTCGACACCCTCATCGTCGTGCCGAACGACCGCTTGCTGGAGATCAGCGACCGCGGCATCAGCATGCTCGAGGCGTTCGCCACCGCCGACCAGGTCCTCCTCGCCGGTGTGCAGGGCATCACCGACCTGATCACCACCCCCGGCCTGATCAACCTCGACTTCGCCGACGTCAAGTCGGTCATGCAGGGCGCCGGTTCCGCGCTGATGGGCATCGGCTCCTCCCGCGGCGCCGACCGTGCCATCAAGGCCGCCGAACTGGCCGTGGCATCGCCGCTGCTCGAGGCGTCCATCGACGGGGCGCACGGCGTACTCCTGTCCATCCAGGGTGGCTCGAACCTCGGAATCTTCGAGATCAATGACGCCGCCCGCCTGGTGCAGGAAGCCGTCCACCCCGAAGCCAACATCATCTTCGGTGCCGTCATCGACGACACCCTCGGCGACGAGGTGCGGGTCACCGTGATCGCGGCCGGGTTCGACGGCGGAGAGCCGGGTGCCAAGGCCGTCGAGGTGCGCCGGGCCGACCTCGTCGCCGCCGGCGTCGCGGCGGGCGTCTCCTCGAACGGCGCCGGTTCGAATGGTACCGCCGCGGACGCGAACGATTCCGCCGCCTATTCCGTCGGTGACGCCTCCGCGTCCTCGGTCTGGTCCGGCGTCGAACCGGGTGCGGCCGTCGCCGACCCCGCCTTCGAAGAAGACCCGGACGACCTGGACATCCCGGACTTCCTGAAGTAGCGGGGCGAACGGCGAGATGAGTGACCCCGACCTGGCCGGCCTGCGCGACCTGGCCGGCCTGGCGGAGCGCCTGGCCGCCGTGCGCAGTGGAATCGCTGCCGCGGCGGCCTCGGCCGGGCGCGACGAACGGGACATCGTGACCGTCGTCGTGACCAAGTTCCACCCGGTCACCCTGATCGAGCAGCTCGTCGCCCTCGGCGTGCACGATGTCGGCGAGAACCGTCATCAGGAAGCCCAGGCGAAGGTCGAGGCCCTGGCCGGACTGGACCTGACCTGGCATTTCGTCGGCCAGGTCCAGGGCAAGAAGGCCAAACAGGTTCGGGCCTACGCCGACGTCATTCACTCCGTCGACCGGGCCTCACTGGTCGACGCGCTCAGCTCGGAATCCGACGTCATCGACTGCTTCGTGCAGGTGAACCTCACCGACGACCCGGCACGCGGGGGAGTCGACCCCGGCCTGCTCGACCCCCTGGTCGAACGAGTCCTGTCCACCTCGGGGCTGCGCCTGCTCGGACTGATGGCGGTGGCCCCGCTCGGCGAGGAACCCAGGCGGGCCTTCGCCCGGGTTCGTGAGCTGGGCGAGCGCATCCGGCTGCTGGCGCCGGAGGCGAAGTTCCTGTCCATGGGCATGTCCCAGGACTACCCGGAGGCGATCAGCGAAGGGGCGACACACCTTCGAATTGGCACAGCAATCACCGGTAATCGCCCGGTACCCGGTTAATCTGGATAAGTAGAATCACCAACACGGAGGTCGAGATGTCCAACCCGCTCAAGAAAACCATGGTTTACCTGGGCCTGGCAGACGAGGAACTCGAATACGAGGCGCCCGCTGCTGCGCCCGTGTCGACCGCCCCGCACTCCGCTGCGTCCAGTCCAGCATCGTCGCACTCGGCGGCCCCGAAGACCGCGGCTCCTCACTCCTCCGCCTCCACCTCTTCGCACTCCGCCTCGTCGCACTCCGCCGGCTCGGCCGGCCGTGCACCGGTGACACCGCTGCGCAAGACTTCCACCCCTAAGAATGTGGCTACCTCAGACATGAATGAAATCCTCACCGTCCACCCGCGCCAGTACAAGGACGCCCAGGTGATCGCCGAATCCTTCCGGGACGGCATCCCGGTCATCATCAACCTGTCCCAGATGAGCGACGCGGATGCCCGGCGTCTGATCGACTTCGCCAGCGGCCTGTCCCAGGGCCTGTACGGCAAGATCGAGCGCGTCACCGCGAAGGTCTTCCTGCTGTCCCCGTCCCACGTCGTCGTGTCCGGCGACAACGCGGCTGAGGAAACCGACGCCGAGGCGTCCTTCTTCGCCCAGTCGTAGCGCGCACCGTGTCCATCATCGGGATCATCGCGGGCCTCGCGTACTTCGTTCTGCTGCTCTATTTCTTCGTGATGTGGGGGCGGTTCATCGTCGATCTGGTGCGCAGTGTCAACCGGTCGTGGCGCCCTCAGGGCTTCACGCTCGTGCTGATCGAGTTCGTATACACCGTGACCGACCCGCCGATCAAGTTCTTCCGGCGGCTCCTGCCGCCGCTCCGGCTCGGCCCCATCGCGTTCGATTTCGGCTGGAGCCTGACCATGCTCTGCGTCATCATCGGAATGTCCGTGATGACGTTCGCGCAGAGGTTATAGACCCCCTCACACTCGGGCCATGTATTCTTGACCGACGACGCGTCCGGTCGGCGCGGTTCGACATCACGTCGGACCTTGGTACCGTTGGTCGAACGCAAACAAATGTTCACAACTCAAGTTTTAAGGGTGGAAAGCCATGGCGTTAACTCCGGAAGATGTAGTCAACAAGCGGTTCCAGTCGACTAAATTTCGCGAAGGTTACGATCAGGACGAGGTCGATGACTTCCTTGACGAGGTCGTTGTCGAGCTTCGTCGACTGACCGCTGAGAACGAGGAGCTCAAGGCTCGCGTTTCCTCCGGTGGCGGCGCCTCCGAGCCCGTTGCCGAGCCCGTCGAGTCCGCGCCGATCGCCGAAACGGTTGCCGAGCCCGTCGTGGCCGCAGCCGTGCCCGTCCCGGCTCCGGTTGTCGCCGAGCCCATCGACGAGACCGCCGGCACCACGAACCTCCTCCAGCTGGCCCGCCGCCTGCACGAGGAGCACGTCAAGGAGGGCGCCGAGAAGCGCGATGCACTCATCGCCGAGGGCCACGCCACCGCCGCCCGTCTCGTCGCCGAGGCGGAAGCCAAGCAGCGTGCGCAGCTCAACATCCTCGACCAGGAGCGTTCGGTCCTCGAGACCAAGATCGATGACCTGCGCACCTTCGAGCGCGAGTACCGCCAGAAGCTGAAGAGCTACATCGAGTCCCAGCTGCACGACCTCGACGCCACGTCGCCGGTCGAGTCGAGCAACGCCTCGAAGCCGAGCTTCCAGAGCTTTGGCGCCTAAGGTCGGAGCGAAGAAACGCTCCACTGCGCTGATCGTCCTCGCCCTCGTGGCGCTGGCCATCTACGCACTGGATCAGATCAGCAAGTTCCTCGTCGTCACGAGACTGACCGAGGGTGACGTCGTCCGGGTTCTGGGAAGCGTGCTGCAACTGCAGTTCGTCCGGAACCCGGGCGCGGCTTTTTCCCTGGCCACGGGGATGACCTGGGTTTTCTCCATCATCGCCGTCGTCGTGGTGTTCCTCATCGTCTGGTTCGCCGGACGCATCCGCTCACTCGCGTGGTCGCTCGTCTTCGGTCTGCTGCTCGGCGGCGTGCTCGGCAACCTGACCGACCGTCTCCTGCGGGAGCCGTCTTTCGGTCAGGGACATGTCATCGACTTCATCGCGACACCCTGGCTGATCCCCGCCATCTACAACGTCGCCGACATGGCCATCGTGTCGAGCATGATCATCTTCATGTACCTGACCATTCGCGGCATCGGCCTCGACGGCCGCCGCACCAGCGCTTCAGACACGTCCGACGTGGCTCCCACCCAGTTAGCACCCTGATCCTCTCTATGGAAACTCGCTCCCTTCCCCTTCCGGACGGACTCGCCGGCGTGCGCGTCGACGCCGGCATCGCCAAGCTCCTCGGCTTCTCGCGGAGTTTCGCGGCCGAGGTGTGCGAGGCCGGCGGGGTCACTCTCAACGGTGCCGTGGTCGGCAAGTCCGACCGCCTGCACGGGGGAGCCTGGCTGGAGGTGACCTGGCAGCCCCGGGAAGCCCTGGCGATCGTTCCCATCGCGGTGCCGGACCTCACCATCGTTCACGACGACGAGAGCATCGTCGTCGTGAACAAGCCGTCCGGCGTCGCCGCGCACCCCAGTGTCGGCTGGACCGGGCCGACCGTCCTCGGCGCCCTCTCCGCGGCCGGCTACCGGATCGCGACCTCAGGGGCCAGCGAACGGGCCGGGATCGTGCACCGCCTCGACGTGGGCACCAGCGGCCTGATGGTCGTCGCCAAATCCGAAGCTGCCTACACCTGGCTGAAGAAGGCATTCCACGATCGCGAAGTCGAGAAGATCTACCACGCCGTCGTGCAGGGGCACCCCGACCCGCTCGCGGGAACCGTCGACGCTCCCATCGGCCGCCACCCGCGGTCGGACTGGAAGTTCGCGGTGATCGCCGGCGGCAAGGACTCCGTCACGCACTACGAGACCCTGGAGGCGTTCCGGTCGGCGTCGCTGGTGGAGGTACACCTGGAGACGGGACGCACCCACCAGATCCGAGTGCACATGGCCGCGCAGCAGCATCCGTGCGTCGGCGACGCCATGTATGGTGCAGACCCGTCGATCACAGCGCGTCTGGGCCTGACCCGGCAATGGCTGCACGCCAGGCAGCTGGCCTTCTTCCACCCCGATTCCCGGGACTGGGTCACGTTCACCACCGAATACCCCGCCGACCTCGCGCATGCACTCGACGTGCTGCGCGATGCCTAGGCTGGAGAGTCCAACCTCAACACCTCGGAGCCGTTTTGTCCTCTCAGAATAAGTCGGGTGGATCGAATGATTCGTTCGTGCACCTCCACGTGCACAGCGAGTACTCGATGCTCGATGGTGCCGCGCGCGTCAAACCGCTGATCAACGCGGCCATCGAGCAGGGGATGCCTGCGGTCGCCATTACCGACCACGGCAACGTGTTCGGCGCCTTCGACTTCTGGCGCACCGCCACCGAGGCCGGCATCAAGCCGATCATCGGCACCGAGGCCTACATCACTCCCGGCACCGACCGGCGCGACAAGACCCGGGTGCGCTGGGGCGCCTCCGGCCAGAACCGGGACGACGTCGGCGGCGCCGGCTCCTACACCCACATGACCCTGCTCTCCGAGACCACGGCGGGGATGCACAACCTGTTCCGGCTCTCGTCCAAGGCCAGCCTGGAGGGGTACTATTTCAAACCAAGGATGGACCGGGAGCTGCTCTCCGAGTTCTCCACCGGCCTGATCGGCACGACCGGATGCGTCGGTGGCGAGGTGCAGACCCGCCTCCGCCTCGGGCAGTACGAGGAGGCGAAGAAGGCCGCCGGCGACTTCCAGGACATCTTCGGCAAGGAGAACTTCTTCTGCGAGATCATGGACCACGGCATCGACATCGAACGCCGCACCATGACCGACCTGCTGAAGCTCGCCGGAGAGCTCAAACTTCCGCTGGTCGCCTCCAACGACCTGCACTACACCCACGCCCACGACGCGACCGCCCACGCGGCCCTGCTCTGCGTGCAGTCCGCCTCGACCCTCGACGACCCGAACCGCTTCAAGTTCGACTCCGACGAGTTCTATCTCAAGACCGCCGCGCAGATGCGGCACCTGTTCCGCGACCACCCGGAAGCCTGCGACAACACGCTGCTGATCGCCGAACGCTGCCAGGTGGACTTCAACACCAAAGCCAACTACATGCCCCGCTTCCCCTGCCCGGAAGGGGAGAACGAGGAGAGCTGGTTCGTCAAGGAGAACGAGATCGGGCTGGCCAAGCGCTACCCGAAGGGCATCCCGGACGACGTGCGCAAACGAGCCGACTACGAGATCGGCATCATCATCCAGATGGGCTTCCCCGGCTACTTCCTCGTGGTCGCCGACTTCATCATGTGGGCGAAGCAGCAGGGCATCCGGGTGGGTCCCGGCCGTGGCTCGGGCGCCGGCTCGATGGTGGCCTACGCCATGGGCATCACCGACCTCGACCCGCTGATCCACGGCCTGATCTTCGAACGGTTCCTGAACCCGGACCGCGTCTCCATGCCCGACTTCGACGTCGACTTCGACGAGCGCCGGCGCGGTGAGGTGATACACTACGTCACCGAGAAGTACGGCGAAGAACGCGTCGCCCAGATCGTCACCTACGGCACGATCAAGGCCAAGCAGGCCCTGAAAGACGCCTCCCGGGTGCTCGGGTTCCCATTCGGCATGGGCGACAAGCTCACAAAGGCCATGCCGCCGGCCATCATGGGCAAGGACGTGCCCCTGACCGGCATGTTCGACAAGGACCACGCGCGCTACCGCGAGGCGGCCGACTTCCGCGCGGTGATCGAATCCGACCCCGAGGCCCGCACCGTCTTCGACACGGCCCTGGGCCTGGAGAACCTGAAACGCCAGTGGGGCGTCCACGCCGCCGGCGTGATCATGAGCTCCGACCCGCTGATCGACATCATCCCGATCATGAAGCGCGAAGCGGACGGCCAGGTCGTCACGCAGTTCGACTACCCGGCATCCGAGGCCCTGGGCCTGATCAAGATGGACTTCCTGGGGCTGCGCAACCTCACCATCATCGACGACACCCTCGACAACATCGCGGTCAACCGTGGTCACCGGCCCGTGCTCGAGGAGCTCGGGCTGGACGACCCGCTGGCCTACGAGCTGCTCGCCCGGGGCGACACCCTCGGGGTGTTCCAGCTGGACGGCGGGCCCATGCGCTCCCTGCTGCGCCTGATGAAGCCCGACAACTTCGAAGACATCTCGGCTGTCATCGCCCTCTACCGGCCCGGCCCCATGGGCGCCAACTCGCACACCAACTACGCGCTGCGGAAGACCGGTCAGCAGGAGATCATCCCGATCCATCCCGAGCTCGAAGAAGCCCTGCAGGACGTCATCGGCACCACCTACGGCCTGATCGTCTACCAGGAACAGGTCATGTCGATCGCGCAGAAACTGGCCGGCTTCTCCCTCGGCCAGGCGGACCTGCTGCGCCGGGCGATGGGCAAGAAGAAGAAATCCGAACTGGACAAGCAGTTCGAGGGTTTCTCCGGCGGAATGGTCGCCAACGGCTACTCCATGGACGCGGTGAAGACAGTCTGGGACATCCTGCTCCCGTTCTCCGACTACGCCTTCAACAAGGCGCACTCGGCCGCGTACGGGGTGCTCTCGTACTGGACCGCCTACCTCAAGGCCAAATACCCGGCCGAGTACATGGCCGCGCTCCTGACCAGCGTCGGCGATTCGCGCGACAAGCTCGCGCTGTACCTGAACGAGTGCCGCAGGATGGGCATCCAGGTCCTGCCGCCGGACGTGAACGAGTCCATCGGCTACTTCGCGGCCGTGGGCACGGACATCCGTTTCGGTATGGGGGCGGTGCGCAACGTCGGCTTCAACGTCGTCGACGCCATCCGCCTCGCCCGGAAGGAGAAGGGGCGGTTCGAGTCGTTCCACGACTTCCTGCGCAAGGTACCGATCCAGGTGGCCAACAAACGCACGATCGAGTCCCTCGTCAAGGCCGGTGCGTTCGACTCCCTCGGAGCGACCCGGCGCGGCATGGTCGAAATCCATGAGGCCGCGGTCGAATCGGCCGTGAAAATCAAGCGCGACGAGGAACACGGCATGGTCGGGTTCGACTTCGACAGCCTGTTCGACGACCCGCAGGAAACCGAGCAGGTGCCGGACCGTCCCGAGTGGGGCAAGAAGGAGAAGCTCGCCTTCGAACGGGACATGCTGGGGCTGTACGTGTCCGACCACCCGCTGGCCGGGCTCGAGATCCCGCTGGCCAAGCACGCCAGCACCACCATCGTCGACCTGATGGCGTCGGAGCAGACCCAGGATGCCGACACCGTCACCATCGCCGGGCTGATCACGAGCGTGCAGCACCGGATCGCGAAGAAGTCGGGCAACCAGTACGGCATCATCCAGGTCGAGGACTTCGGCGGGGAGATCGCCGTGATGTTCATGGGCAAGGCCTACCAGGAGTTCTCGCCCGACCTGATCAGCGACTCCATCGTGGTCGTGCGGGGCCGGGTGAGCATGCGCGACGACGGGATGAACCTGCACGCGTACAGCATCTTCGCGCCGGAACTCGGGCAGGCCTCCGACTCGGGGACGCTGACCGTCACCCTGGCGGAGTCCCGGGCGACGACCGACACCGTGACGGCGTTGGGCGAGGTCATCACCCGCCACATCGGAACGTCAGAGGTCAGGCTCAAATTGATCAAGGGCAACACCGCGCGCGTGTTCGAGCTGCCCCACCAGGTGAAGATCAGCGCGGACCTCTTCGGGGAGCTGAAGAGCCTGCTCGGGCCCAACTGCCTGACCTAGGGTAGTATTTATCTTCTAAATCNCGTTCTATGTTTGCTAAAATTGTGCGTATGGATGACCCCACTGCAACCCTCGACGCCGCTGTGGTGGCTGCTGCGTTCGCGGCCCTCGCGGGCGAGGTGGGTGCCACGCTGTGGTGTTCAGGGGGTGCGGGGGTGCGATGACGATGGCCTGCTGCAGGTGACCGCGGCGGTGGAGCAGCTCGGCCGAAGGGTGGACGCCCTGCGGGTGGCGACGGCGGCGGCGATCGCCGACCGGTCCCGGCCCGAGCTCGATACCGGGCGGCTCTCGGTCCGGAAGGCCTGCCTCACCCCGTCGGACCTGATCCAGCGGGTGACGCTGGTCTCGCGTCCGACCGCGCAGCGCCGGATCCGGCTGGGCGCGCAGCTGCGCACCCGGTTCACCCTCGCGAGGCAGGCCCTGCCGCCCGCGTTCCCGGCGACCGCGGCGGGCCTGGCGTCCGGGGAGATCGGCCTCGACAGCGTCGACGCGATCCTGACCGCCCTGGTACCCACGCTCCGCTGCACCGACCTGGACCAGGTGCAGACGGCCGAGTCCGAACTCGTTGCCGCCGCCACCGGAGGCGGCGGCGACCACCCGGTGGCGGTGCCCGCGGACGAGATCCGGATTCAGGCCCTGGTCTGGAAGACCGTGATCGCGCCCGACGGGTCC
>NZ_SOGU01000077.1:0-36766 GCF_004403275.1 Cryobacterium sp. TMT4-10 | reverse complement strand
CCCCGCACCCACCCCGCACCCCGCACCCACCCCGCACCCACCCCGCACCCACCCCGCACCCACTCCCACTCCCACGGCAGGCGCTGCGCCGCCGAAGTCGGCGATTCCGGTCGAGTTCGCCAGTTCCGCGGGTCGAACTCGACCGCAACTGGCGAACTCGGCGGGAACTGAGCTACTGCGGCACGGATGCCGCCACCGGCGGCGCGATCCGGCCGAGGCGCGCGAGCTGCGTGACGTGCCCGGGCTCGAGCTCCTCGAGGGACTTCACGCCGAGCAGCCGCATGGTGCGCGACACCTGCTCGGACAGGATCTCGATCGCCCGGTCGACGCCGGCCTCGCCGCCGGCCATCAGGCCGTAGAGGTAGGCGCGGCCGATCAGGGTGAACCGGGCGCCGAGCGCCACGGCGGCGACGATGTCCGCGCCGTTCATGATGCCCGTGTCCAGATGCACCTCGAGGTCGGTGCCCACCTCGCGCACCACCTGCGGCAGCAGGTGGAACGGGACCGGCGCCCGGTCGAGCTGGCGGCCGCCGTGGTTGGAGAGGAGGATGCCGTCCACGCCGAGGCCGGCGAGCGTGCGCGCATCCGCCACGTTCTGCACGCCCTTGACGACGAGCTTGCCCGGCCACTGCGCCTTGATCCAGGCCAGGTCCTCGAAGGTCACGGTGGGGTCGAACATGGTGTCGAGCAGGTCGCCGACCGTGCCGCTCCAGCGGTCGAGGGACGCGAAGGCGAGCGGTTCGGTGGTGAGGAAGTTGACCCACCACTCCGGGCGCGGCAGCGCGTTGAGGACCGTGCCCGCGGTCAGGGCCGGCGGGATTGAGAAGCCGTTGCGCTTGTCGCGCAGCCGGGCGCCGGAGATCGGCACATCCACGGTCACCAGCAGGGTGTCGAAGCCGGCCTTCGCGGCCCGGTCGACGAGCGCCATCGAGCGGTCGCGGTCCCGCCACATGTACAGCTGGAACCAGTTGCGTCCGTTCGGGTTGGCCGCCTTGACGTCCTCGATCGCCGTGGTGCCCATGGTCGACAGCGAGAACGGGATGCCTGCCCTGGCCGCCGCGTGCGCCCCGGCGATCTCGCCCTCGGTCTGCATCATCCGGGTGAAACCGGTCGGTGCGATGCCGAACGGCTGGGCGACGGGGGCGCCGAGCACGTCCCAGCCGGTGGAGACGGTCGAGACGTCCCGCAGGATCGACGGGTGGAATTCGATGTCCTCGAAGGCCTGGCGGGCGCGCTTGAGGGAGATCTCGGCCTCGGCCGCGCCGTCGGTGTAGTCGAACGCGGCCTTGGGGGTGCGCCGCTTGGCGATGGCCCGCAGGTCGTAGATGGTCAGGGCGCTTTCGAGCCGGCGCTTCTTCGCGTTCAGCTCGGGTGCCTTGAACTGCATCAAGGGTGCGAGGTCTTTGATCCGGGGGATCCGTCGCTGAACCATGGTCAGGCTGTCCGTTCTGTCGGGGCCGCCGGCCGCCCGGGGGCATCCGTGTGCTGGTCTGTGGGCTGGGGGTTCGGCTGCGTTTCGGCGTAGTAGCCCGCGATGTGGCTCGTCACCAGGCTGCGGGCGGCCTCGGCATCGCCCGCCTCGATCGCGGAGAGCACGGCGCGGTGTTCGGTGCGGAGGCGGGCGGAGGTGTCGGTCCACGAAGCGAGGCTCGACGCCCCGTCCTGCACATACGCCTCGATCGTGCTGCGGAGCCCGGCCATCGTGGCGGTGACCACCTGGTTGCCGGAGGCCTCCGCCAGCGCGAGGTGGAACTCGGCGTCGAGGGCGAGGAACTCGGCCTCGGTCAGGTCACGGGAGTCCATCGCGGCCAGCAGCTGCAGGGCCGCCGTCAGATCGGGTCGGAGGGAGGCGTTGGCGTCCATGGTCGTCTGGGAGAGGGCGGATGCCTCGGCCAGCTCGGTCACGACCGACGCCTCGAGCACGAGCCGGGTTTTGACCACGTCGATCACCGGGAAACCCTGCGCGGCCACCTGCAGGCGCATCAGCGCCGCCATGCCGCCGCCGGGCAGTGCGACGATGATGGCTCCGGCCGAGGGGCCGCTTCCGACCGCGGTGCGCAGCAGACCGAGCACCTCGAGCACGCGAATCGCCTCGCGAACACTGGAGCGGCCCACCCCGAGGTCCGCCGCGAGGGCCCGTTCGGGCTGGAGGTGGTCGCCGGGCCGCAGCCGCCCGCTGAGCAGATCCGATTCGATGCTCTGCAGCACGATTTCCCAGGCACGGGGCTCGATGCTCACGGGCTCCTCCTCGACAGTGGGGTGGGGTGGGGTGCTGATGGGATGCTGATGGGATGCGGCCGACGGCAGCGGCGACGGACGTGCCGCCGCTGTGGTCCGACCACATGCTACAGGGTGGCGCCCGGCCGGCGCCAGAGGCCGGACGCGCTTTCGCTGCCGGTTCGCAGCGGCGCTGCTATCGCGCTGCTGCTATCGCGCTGCTGCTATCGCGCTGCTATCGCGCTGCTATCGCGCTGCTACCGCGTGTAGGCCGTCGGCAGCTTCAGCCCGCGCTCGCCGAGGACCGTTCGGAGCCGGGTCGGGTAGTCGGTGATCAGGCCGTCGACGCCGAGGTCGAGCAGGGCGGTGATGTCCGCGGCCTGGTTGACCGTCCAGGGGATGACCGGCAGTCCCGCCGCGTGGGCGTCGGCGATCATGGCCGGGGTCACCGACGTGAAGACCGGGGAGACGATGTCGTACCCCTGCGCCTGGGCGGCGCGGGCCAGCGAGCCGTCGTAGGAGTCGATGTCGATGCCGCCCAGGTTGGGGCTCATTCCGGGCTGGTCGACGCCCAGCCAGGCGTCCCCGCTGGAGAGGGCGGCGAGGGTGAGGTCCGGGGCGATCTCCCGGGTCAGGTTCAACGATGCCCAGTCGAAGCTCTGCAGGATCGACCGGTCCGCCAGCCCGGAGGCCTCGATCTCGCCGACGACCGCGCGGGTGAGGGCCGCCATCTCGTCGGTCCCGGCCGGACCGGCCACCTCCACCTTGGTCTCGATGTTCAGGTGCACCTTGCGGGCGTCGTAGCCGTGGACGAGGTCGAACACGTCGGAGAGCGTGGCGATCCGGTTTCCGGGAGTGTTCGCCTGCTCGGGGAAGCCGGGCAACTGCTGATAGCCGCAGTCCAGGGTGGCGATCTCGGCCAGAGTCAGATCGCGCACCCGGTCGCCGGCGTACGGGAAGGCCGGGTCGCCGGCGAAGGTGGGGGCGGTGTCGGCGCATTTGCTCGTCGTCATGATGTCGTCGTGCCAGACCACCACCTGGTCGTCGCGGGTCAGGTGAGTGTCCAGTTCCAGCGTGCTGACGCCGAGTTCGAGCGATCGGGAGAAGGCGGTGAGCGATTCCTCGGTCCACTCGCCGCGGCCGCCGCGGTGGGATTGCAGGTCGAACGAGCCGTTGCGCTCGTTGGTGCGGAGCGGCTGGCCGGCCGAGCCGGACCTCTCCGCCGACGGCGTCGACGGTGCCGACGGTGCGGATTCGGACGGTGCCGGGTCGGCCGGTGCGGCCGTGGCCGGTGAGGCCAGGGCCGTCCCGGCGATGGTGGTGGCGAGCACGGCGGTGAGTGCCGCGGAAACAAGGATTGTGCGCATGAAGAGATCCCCCCTGGTGTGGCTCGATCGGGGCGGCGTGGCGCGGCCCCGCGTCCACGGTAGGAATCGGACGTGGCCGGGATGGTGCGGCCACCTGTCCCGCAGGTGAACGACGAGCGCGCCCGGCTGCACCGGCTAGGGTTTCAGTCAGCCAGGGAGGCCGTCCCCATGACCGAGAACACCGCTCCTGAAACCATCGACCTGCAGCTTCCGGCCCGGCCCGGCGGCAGCGCCGGCCTGAAGGCGCTCCTCGGCGTGCCGGCCGGCCCGGGGCCCTGGCCCGGGGTCGTGCTCGTGCACGAGGCGTTCGGCCTGAACGACGTGATGCGCCGCCAGGTGGTCCGGATGGCCGAGGCCGGCTACCTCGCGCTGATGCCGGACCTCTTCACCGAGGGCGGCGCGCGCAAGTGCCTGACCGGCACGTTCCGTGCCCTGCAGTCGGGGCGGGGCCGCGCCTTCGTCGACATCGAATCCGCCCGCCAGTTCCTGATCCGCCGGGACGACTGCTCTGGGGCGGTCGGCGTGCTCGGCTTCTGCATGGGCGGCGGGTTCGCGCTGGCGGCCGCCACACGCGGCTTCGACGCGGCATCCGTCAATTACGGGCGCCTGCCCCGGGACCTCGACGACGCCCTGGCGGGTGCGTGCCCGGTCGTGGGCAGCTTCGGTGGCGCCGACCGGTCACTGAAGGGCGCCGCCGCCGCGCTCGAGTCCGCACTGACCAGGCTGCGCATCCCGCACGACGTGGTGGAATACCCGGATGCCGGGCATGCCTTCCTCAACGACGCCGAAAGCGGACCGGTGGCGCTGCGTTTCGTGCTCAAGCGCATCCTGGGGGCCGGGCCAGACCCCGAAGCCGCCGCCGATGCCTGGCAGCGGATCGAAGCGTTCTTCGGCGAACACCTGGCCCCCGCCCCCAGGCCCTAGCAGCTCAGGCGGCGCGGCTCAGTTCACCGCTTCCAGAAGCGGCTCCGGCCGGGTCGCGTCGGACGCCGCCAGCAGTTTCATGAACTCACGCATCCAGGTGGGGTGGTCCGGCCAGGCGCGGCCGGAGACGAGGTTGCCGTCGACGACGCCCGCACCGTCCTCGAAGATGCCGCCGCCGAGTTCGACGTCGATCGCGAGCGCCGGGTAGGCGGAACTGGTGCGTCCCGTCAGCACACCGGCGGCGGCCAGCAGCATCGGGCCGTGGCAGAGCGCGGCCACCGGGGCGTTCTTCTCGAAGAAGTGGCGCACGATCCGCTTGGCGTCCTCGTCGTTGCGGATGTACTCGGGGGCGCGGCCGCCCGGAACCACGATGGCGACATAGTCGGCGGGGTCGACGTCCGCGAACGCCACGTCGGCGTCCCAGGTGTGGCCGAGCTTCTCCGTGTAGGTGTCGAAGCCGTCCACGAAGTCGTGCACCACGAACTGGAGCTTCTTTTTCTCCGGTGCCCCGATGTGCACCTCGTAGCCGGCCTCGAGCAGGCGCTGGTACGGGTAGAAGACCTCGAGCGTCTCGGCTGCGTCCCCGGTCAGGATGAGAATCTTGCGCATATGGTGCCTCTCTCGGTGGAGCGTCGACGGAGCATCGATGGGTGCGGGCAGCACGGATGCCGGGCGCCCGGATTCCCCTAGCATCGCCCTTTCGGCCGGGTCGGACAAGCGCCGGGTCAATCAAATCGGCGCGCATCTGCCGGCGCGCATCTGCCCGCCGGGCGCCTCGCTAGAGGAACATCAGCACGATGCCGAGCACGCCCGACGCGGCCCCGACGATCAGCAGGACCAGACCGGTCAGGCGCAGTGCCTTGCCCTCGGACTCCGGCGTGTGCGTGCGGCAGCGCGACGGGGTGCGCGCGTTGAACCAGAGCGGCACGTCCTCGCCGGGCGGCAGCCGGTGCGTCTCGTGGGTGTCCGCCGGGCGTTCGTGCACCTCGCCGTGCGTGTCGAACCAGCGGATGACCGTGCCGGATGCCGAGGAGGCGATGACGCCATCCGTCTGCAGCCAGCGGCCCTTGATGCCGCGCACGAAGAGCCCGGCGGCGAACAGGGCGGCGCCCACGACGAGTCCGACCAGGGTCAGGACCTCGCTGATCAGGGCCGCGAGTGACTGTGCGTCCAATCCGGCCCCCAGGGTTCGTCGATAGCGTTCTGGGCAAAATCGTACCCTGCGCCGGGGCGCGGGCCCGATGCCCCCATTTCTGGGGGCTCGCGGTAAGGTCAATCAATGAGCACGGTTGTTGAACAAACCCCTGTCCGAGAAGATCGAAGTTTCCTCGGGCAGCCCCGTGCACTCGCCAACATCTTCGGCGTGGAGATGTGGGAGCGCTTCTCCTTCTACGGCATGCAGGGCATCCTGCTGTTGTACCTGTACTACTCGGCGACCGCCGGCGGGCTGGGGATCCCCCAGACGACCGCGGCCGGCATCGTCGGCGCCTACGGCGGCGGCGTGTACCTGTCGACCATCCTGGGAGCCTGGGTCGCCGACCGCGTCCTGGGTTCCGAGCGGGTGCTGTACTTCAGCGCGATCATCATCGCGGTCGGCCACGTCGCACTGGCCCTCCTCCCCGGGTTCGGCGGGGTGGCGACCGGCCTGATCCTGATCGCGCTCGGCAGCGGCGGTCTCAAGGCCAATGCGACCAGCGTGGTGGGCTCCCTCTACGCCAAGGACGACCCCCGGCTGGACGCGGGCTTCTCCCTCTTCTACCTCGGGATCAACCTGGGCGCCTTCTTTGGCCCGGTCATGACCG
Organism: Cryobacterium sp. TMT4-10; assembly: GCF_004403275.1. Taxonomy (NCBI): domain Bacteria; kingdom Bacillati; phylum Actinomycetota; class Actinomycetes; order Micrococcales; family Microbacteriaceae; genus Cryobacterium; species Cryobacterium sp. TMT4-10. Next base: position 30,456 of record NZ_SOGU01000077.1, on the reverse strand, counting down.
GCCTGCTGCAGACCACCCTCGGCTTCCACTTCGGCTTCGGCCTCGCGGCCGTCGGAATGGCGATCGGACTGGTGCAGTACTCCTTCGGCCGCAAGCGGCTGCCGGCCATCGTGCACGAGGTGCCGAATCCGCTGCCGTCCTCGCGCTACGCCGCGTACCTCGGCGCCGCTATGGCGGCAATCGCCCTGATCGTGGTGCTGAGCGTGCTCGGCGTGATCACGGCATCCAGTCTGGTCACCATCGTGATCGCGCTGACCCTGGTGGCCACCGTCTCCTACTTCGTGGTGATTCTGCGCAACCGGCAGATCACCGCCGTCGAACGCAAGCGGGTCTTCGCGTTCATGCCGCTGTTCGTGGCCAGCGCCGCCTTCTGGTCCCTCTCGCAGCAGCAGTTCACGGTGGTCACCATCTACACCGACGAACGACTCAACCGCGACGTGTTCGGCTGGGAGCTCCCGGTGTCCTGGATCCAGTCGTTCAACCCGGTCTTCATCATCCTGCTGTCGGGCGCCTTCGCCGCGCTGTGGACCCGCTGGGGTTCCCGCCAGCCGTCCACCCCGGTCAAGTTCGCGCTCGGAACGGGCATGATGGGCGTCGCGTTCCTGATGTTCCTGCCCTTCGTCGACGGCGGCGCGAACTCCACCCCGCTGGCGGCCATGATCGCGATCCTGTTCGTGCTCACCGTGGCGGAACTGCTGATCGGCCCGGTCGGCCTGTCCATCACGACCAAGCTGGCGCCGGAGCCGTTCAAGACCCAGATGGTCGCCCTGTTCTTCCTGTCGATCGCCCTGGGCACCGCGGTGTCCGGGTGGCTGGCGGAGTGGTACACGTCGGTGTCGGAGACCCTGTACTTCAGCGTGATTGGCGGTGTCGCCATCGTGATCGGCCTGATGCTCGCCCTGATCGCGCGCCCGATCCTGCGGCTGATGAACGGCGTGCGCTAGGCAGCATCCGGGCAGCCGGCGCCCGGGCAGCCGGGCGCCCGGCTAGCGGGTCGCCGTCGCCTCGACGATCGCGATCTCGCGGGTGGCCGTTTCGGCGTCGCGGCCGTCGCCGTCGTGGTGCAGGCGGAGCCGGGGCGACACGCCCGGACGGTACCGCACCCGCAGGCTGCGGTACTTCACCATCCAGAACAGCACGGCCGCGGCGGCCAGGAGCCCGGACAGGGCCGCCACGCCCAGCGCCCAGCGCGGTCCGTATTGGTCGGCGACCCAACCCACCAGGGGGGCGCCGAGCGGCGTGCCGCCGGCGAAGATCGCCATGTACAGGGCCATCACCCGGCCGCGCATGGCCGGGCGGGTGGTGGTCTGCACGTACGCGTTCGCGGTGGTCATCAGGGTCAGCGACGACAGCCCGACGAAGGCCAGGGAGATCGCGAAGGTCAGGTAGTTCGGCGTCAGCGCCGCAATCAGGCAGGACAGGCCGAACGCGCCGGCCCCGGCGACGACCAGCCGCAGCCTCGGGCGGCCGCGGCGGGCGGCGAGCAGGGCGCCCGCGACCGACCCGATCGCCATGATCGAGCTGAGCAGGCCGAATTCGCTGGCGCCCATCCCGAACTCGACCGTGGCCATGGTCGCGGTGAAGATCGCGAAGTTGAAGCCGAACGTGCCCACCAGGAAGACCGTGATCAGCACGACGACGATGTCGGGCCGCCGCGACACGTAACGGATGCCGCCCAGCAGCTGGCCGCGCTCGCGGGGGGCCCGGGGCTGGCGGCGGAGCTGCCCGGTGCGCAGCAGCGTCATCGCCAACACCGTGGCGCCGAACGTCACGGCGTTGATCAGGAAGACCCAGCCGGCGCCGACGGCGACCGTGAGCAGACCGGCGGCGGCCGGGCCGATCAGGCGGGCGCCGTTGAAGGACGCCGAGTTGAGGGCCACGGCATTCGGCAGGTTGTCCTCGGAGACCAGCTGGGAGACGAAGGTCTGGCGGGCCGGGGCGTCGATCGCCGCGACGATCCCGAGGCCGAGGGCGAAGAGGTAGACGTGCCAGAGTTCGGCGACGCCGGTCACCGTGATCAGGCCTAGGCCGAGGGCGAGCAGCCCCATCAGGCTCTGGGTGAGGATGAGCAGGCGGCGGCGGTCGAACCGGTCCGCGATCAGGCCCGACCACGGCATCAGCACCAGCTGGGGCCCGAACTGCAGGGCCATCACGATGCCCACCGCGGTGGCGTTGTGATCGGTCAGCTCGGTGAGCACGATCCAGTCCTGGGCGGTGCGCTGCATCCAGGTTCCGATGTTCGACACCAGTGCGCCGGCGAACCAGATTCGGTAGTTCACGACGCTCAGGGAGCGGAACATGGCGTTCAACTGTTGGTGAGCTCCTTCATGATCTCCATGGCCTCGCCGAGCACGCGGCGCTGCTCGGGAGTCAGCTTGCCGACGCGCTGGGCGAGCCAGGCATCCCGGCGCTTGCGGGTGTCGCGCATCAGAGTGCGTCCCTGCTCCGTCACGGTGAGCACCACCTTGCGGCCGTCATCGACCGATCCCGCCCGGTCCACCAGGCCCTCCTCGACCAGGGCGTTGACCGTGCGGTTCATCGACGGCGGAGTGACCCGCTCGTGTTCGCTGAGTTCACGGAGGGTGAACGGGCCGTGGAAGTAGAGGGAGCCGAGCGCCGAGAACTGGCTGCTGCTGAGCTCACTGTCGGGCTTCTCCTGGCGCAGGCGCCGGGCCAGCCGGCCGTTCGCCAGCCGGAAATCATGGCTCAACTCCGCGACCGTCGTGCGTCGCACCGCGGTCGAGGCGGGCGCAGCGGGCGCGGGCGCAGCGGGCGCGGGCGTCGCGGGCGCAACCAGCGCGGTCGCGGTTGATGTCGGCAAAGATTCCATAGCTACCCACTCTAACCACTTAGCCTTGCTAAGTATTCCCAGCTTAGTTCAGGGCCGGCGGAAGATGATCAGGAATCAGCAGATGCGCAGGGAGACTCCTGTCAGACTGACCCCGTGCCTACCTACACGGATGACTTCGGCGTCTCGATCACCTACTTCGTCTGGGCCGTCGACCGGCCCCGGGCCGTCGTGCAGCTCGCCCACGGGGTCGGTGAGCACGCCCAGCGCTACACGGAGCTCGCCGCCCGGTTGAACGCGGCCGGGTACACCGTCTACGCCGACGACCACCGCGGCCATGGCCAGACGGGGGTGCACCAGCACGGCGGCGACCTGTCCCGGCTCGGCCGCCTGGGCCCGGGCGGGCTTCGGGCGACCGTCGCCGGCGTGCACCAGTTCAGTGGGATCATCCGCGCCGCCCACCCCGAGCTGCCCCTCGTGCTGCTCGGGCACAGCTGGGGGTCGTTCATGGCGCAGATGATCGTGAACGAGCACGCCGCCGACTACGACGCCGTCGTGCTCAGCGGCACCGCCTACCGGATGCCGGGCTACCTGGACGGCGGCGACCTGAACCGCCGGCACAAGAAACTGGGCACCACCGGGGTCGAGTGGCTCAGCCGCGACCCGCTGGTCGCCGAGGCCTTCCTTGCCGACCCGCTCACCACCAACACCCCGCTGGCGAAGCTGTTCGGGCTGCGCGACGCGGCCCGGCTGTTCGGCCGCCCGGCGAGGCAGCTGCCGGAAGACCTGCCGATGCTCATCCTGGTCGGCGGCGACGACACCGTCGGCGGCGAACGCAGCGCTCGCATGCTCGTGAAGGCCTACTCCGGGCGGTCGGGGCTGCGGGACATCCGTCTCATCGTCTACCCCGGCGCCCGGCACGAGATCTTCAACGAGACGAACCGGGACGAGGTCGTCGCCGACCTGGTCGGCTGGTTGAACGAACGGCTGCCCCTGCCCCGGGGCGCGGGCGGCGTTGATTAGGCGGATTGATTAGGAGGATTGATTAGGCTGGGCTCATGCACGGTGAATACAAGGTCCCAGGCGGCAAGCTCGTCGTCGTCGATCTCGACGTCGTCGAGAACACGATCGTCAACTTCCGGCTGGCCGGTGATTTCTTCCTCGAGCCCGACAGTGCGCTCGGCGACATCAACGCGGCGGTGAACGGCCTCGCCGCCGACAGCGACGCGGTCAGCATCGCCGCCGCCGTGCGCGCCGCCCTCCCGGCGCAGGCCACCCTGCTCGGCTTCTCGCCGGAGTCGGTGGCGGTGGCGATCCGCCGCTCCCTGGCCCAGGCCAGCGGCTGGCGGGACTACGAGTGGCAGCTGATCCACTCCAAGGCCGTCCCGCCGGTGATGCAGATGGCCCTCGACGAGGTGCTCGCGATCGAGGTCGGCGAGGGCCGGCGCAGCCCCACCCTCCGGATCTGGGAATGGACCGAGCCCGCCGTGGTGATCGGCAGCTTCCAGTCGCTGAAGAACGAGGTCGACCCGGTCCAGGCCACCAAGCACGGTTTCACCGTCGTGCGCCGGATCAGCGGCGGCGGCGCCATGTTCATGGAGGCCGGATCGGTGATCACCTACTCGATCTACGCGCCCACCGACCTGGTCCAGGGCATGACCTTCGCCGACTCCTACGCCTTCCTCGACGAGTGGGTGCTCACGGCGCTCCAGTCGCTCGGCATCGACGCGTACTACCAGCCGCTCAACGACATCACGAGCCCGAAGGGCAAGATCGGCGGGGCGGCGCAGAAACGCCTCGGCAGCGGCGCCGTGCTGCACCACGTCACCATGAGCTACGACATGGACGGCGAGAAGATGGTGCAGGTGCTGCGGATCGGCCGCGAGAAGCTCAGCGACAAGGGCATCACGAGCGCCGCCAAGCGGGTCGACCCGCTGCGCAGCCAGACCGGCCTCACCCGGGACGAGATCATCGATCGCATGAAGGAGACCTTCACCGGACTCTACGGCGCGGTGTCCGGGGACATCACCGAGGCGGAATACGCCCGGGCGAGGGAACTCGTGGAGACGAAGTTCGGCACCGAGGAATGGATCGGGCGCGTTCCCTAGGCCGGAGCCGCGGAAGCCGGAGCCGAGCCGGCTACCGGCCCCGCGTGAGCAGGTCCTGGTATTCGGCGTGCTTGTCGATCCAGCGCACGACGTAGGGGCAGACCGGCACGACGGTGAGCTCGGTGCGCGTGCGCACGTCGTCGAGCGCCTGTTCGACCAGGCGGCTCGCCAGATTCTCGCCGCGCCGGGCCGGGTCCACCTCGACGTGGGTGAACAGCACGTCGGGGCCCGTCACGGTGTAGTCGGCGAATCCGACGGTCTCCTCGTTGATGCGGAGCGAGTACCGGGACTGGGCCGGCTCGTGGCGGAACTCAACCCGGGTCGATTCGGTGGCCGTTGCGTCTGAAGTCATGTCCCAAGCCTAAGCCGCCTGACAGAATGAATGAATGCCAACCGCGTGGTCCCCGTCCTCCGCCAGCCGTGTCGTCCACGCGAACAACCTCGACGTTCTGCCGCGACTGCCCGACGAGGCCTTCACGCTCATCTACCTGGACCCGCCCTTCAACACGGGGCGCAAACAGAACCGGCAGAGCACGACCTCGGTGCGGTCGAGCGTCGCGGCGACGTCCGTGGCCCTCGGCGCGCGCGCGGCGGGCACCATCACCGGGTTCAAGGGGCAGCTCTACGAGCGCATCAAGGGTGACCTGCTCGGTTACGACGACCAGTTCGAGGACTACTGGGCCTTCCTCGAGCCGCGCCTGATCGAGGCCTGGCGCCTGCTTGCCGACGACGGCACGCTCTACCTGCACCTGGACTACCGGGAGGCGCACTACGCGAAGGTGCTGCTCGACGCGCTCTTCGGGCGGGACTGCTTCCTGAACGAGCTGATCTGGGCGTACGACTACGGCGCCAAGTCCAAGAACCGCTGGCCGACCAAGCACGACACGATCCTGGTCTACGTGAAGAATCCGGCGCGATACTACTTCGACTCCACCACGGTCGACCGTGAGCCGTACATGGCGCCCGGGCTGGTCACCCCGGAGAAGGTCGCGAAGGGCAAGCTGCCGACGGATGTCTGGTGGCACACGATCGTGTCGCCCACCGGCAAGGAGAAGACCGGGTATCCCACCCAGAAGCCCGTCGGCATCCTGCGGCGCATGATCCAGGCTTCCAGCCGCGAGGGGGACTGGGTGCTCGACTTCTTCGCCGGCAGCGGCACGACCGGCGCGGTCGCCGCGGCGCTCGGCCGCCGGTTCGTGCTCGTCGACCAGAACCCCGAGTCGATCCAGGTCATGCGCACCCGGTTCGCCCTGCTGCCGGAGGTGGAGTTCCTGCCTGACGGGGATTTCGCGGCTGACGGGGCCGAGACAAGACTGGGAGCATGAGACTCCGCATTTTCACCGAACCGCAGCAGGGCGCCTCCTACGACGACATCCTCGCCATCGCGCAGGCCGCGGAGAGCCTCGGCTTCGACGCGTTCTTCCGCTCCGACCACTATCTGGCGATGGGCGACACGGCCCCCGTTCTGCCCGGCCCGACGGATGCCTGGACCACCCTGGCCGGACTCGCCCGCGAGACGCAGCGCATCCGCCTGGGCACCCTGGTCTCCTCGGTGACCTACCGGCCGCCGGGGATCCTCGCCATCCAGGTGGCGCAGGTCGACCAGATGTCCGGCGGCCGGGTCGAACTGGGGCTCGGCACCGGCTGGTTCGAGCAGGAGCACCTCGCCTACGGCATCCCCTTCCCGGCCAGACGGTTCGGCATGCTGGAGGAACAGCTGGAGATCGTCACCGGGCTCTGGTCGACCCCCGTCGGCGGCAGCTACAGCTTCACCGGCGAGCACTACACCCTCGTCGACTCGCCCGCCCTGCCCAAGCCCGTTCAGGAGCGCATCCCCGTGATCGTCGGCGGCGGCGGCGCGAAGCGCACCCCCGCGATGGCGGCCCGTTTCGCCACCGAGTTCAACCTGCCGTTCCCCGAGTTCACGGATGTCCCCGGCAAGTTCGCCGGGGTGCGCGCGGCATGCGCGGCCATCGGCCGCGACCCCCGGGAGCTGGTCTACTCGGCCGCCCTGATCGCCGTCGCCGGCCGGGACGAGGCCGAGTTCGCGCGCCGGGCCGCGGCCGTGGGCCGTGAACTGGCCGAGCTCCGGGAGCACGGCGTGGCCGGCACCGCCTCCGAGGTCGTCGACCGGCTCGGGTTGCTCGCCGAGGACGGCGTCGAGTGCGTCTACCTGCAGATCATGGACCTGTCCGACCTCGAGCACCTGGACTTCATCGCCCGCGAGGTCATGCCCCAGCTCGCCTGACGCACCCTCGCCTGACGCCCCGCGCCCCGCGCCGCCCGTGCCCGCGAAAGTGCCCGTTCCGGTCGAGAGTGCCCGCTCGAGCGGGCACTCTCGACCGGAACGGGCACAGTGGGCGGACCTGAGTGGATCAGGCGGACTCGCGCAGCACCAGTCGGGTCGGCATGATGGTGCGGTGCGGCACGCTCTCGTCGTCGTCGTCGTCGTCGTCGTCGTCGTCGTCGTCGGCGAGGCGGCGCAGCAGGACGTCCGCCATCGCGAAACCCATCTCTTCAGACGGCTGGCTCACCGTGGTGAGCGGGACGGAGCCGCGCGTCGCCGCCGGGCTGTCGTCGAAGCCGACCACGGCCACGTCGCCGGGCACCGATCGGCCGTGCTCCCGCAGCACGTCCAGGGCGCCGGTGCCCATCAGGTCGCTCGCCACGAAGAGCCCGTCGATGTCGGGGCACCGTTCCAGGAGGCGACGGGTGGCCGCCGCGCCGCCCTGGACCGTGAAGTCGCCGTGCTCGACCGCATCCGTCGGGATCCCGGCCCGCTCGAGAGCACGCAGGAAACCGGTGAGCCGGTCGATGCCGGCCGGCATGTCGGCCGACCCGGTGACCGTGCCGATCCGGCGGCGGCCGAGGTCGACCAGGCGCTGGGTGCCGAGGTCCGCGCCGGCCGCGTTGTCGACGTCGACGAAGTACGCCTCCAGGTTGTCCGCGTTCGCCGGCCGGCCACCGAACACGACCGGCATCGTGGTCTCCAGTTCGGCCACGAAATCGTCGCCCGTGTGGTGCGAGATGATCAGGGCGCCGTCGACGTTGCCCGAGCGCAGATACCGCAGGGTCTTGTGCTGCGGGTCGCTCGACGCGACCAGCAGGTTGAGCGTGAAGTCACTCTGGTCGAGCCGGCGGGTGATGCCCTGCACGACCGCCGCGAAGTACGGGTCCCCGAAGAACCGCGTCATGTCCTCGGGCACGACCAGGGCCAGCGCCTGGGTCTGGCGGCTGGCGAGGGAGCGGGCCGCCCGGTTCGGAACGTAGTTGAGTTCCTCGACCGCCGTCGTGACCGCGGCGACGATCTCCGGGCCCACCCTGGTCGACCCGTTCACGACCCGGCTCACCGTGGCGCGGGAGACCCCGGCCACCTCCGCGACCATTTCCAGGGTGGGCTGCGGGGGACGCGTCTGGCGCACACTGGTTGTCATGGCGTCAGTCTATTCGCGCACCCCTCGCCGGCCCCGCCTCAGGAGAGCGCGCGGTCGCGGATGATCTCCGCGTAGGCGAGTCCACTGTCCTTCACGGTGCGTTTCTGCGTCTCGTAGTCGACCCGAACGATTCCGAAGCGCTTATCGTAGCCCCAGGCCCACTCGTAGTTGTCCATCAGCGACCAGTAGAAGTAGCCCTTGACACCGACCCCCTCATCGATGGCGTCGAGCACGGCGCCGAGGTGAGCCTTCAGGAACTCCGTGCGCCGGGGATCCGGCACGCTGCCGTCTGCGGCGACGACGTCGTCGAAGGCCGCGCCGTTCTCGGTCACGTAGAGGCTGGTGCCGGCCGGTGCGGCGTACTCGGTGTTCACGTGCACGAGCAGTTCGCGCAGGCCGTCGGGCTGCACTTCCCACTCCATCGCGGTCAGCGGCAGTCCCTGCGGGTGGTTGAAGACGCCGTCGGCGGCGGGGAACGCCGACCGGGTCGGTCGGCTCGTCGGGGCCTGGGCGAGCAACGGATGTTCGGCCGGGCGATCGCTGACCAGCTCGCCGTGGTAATAGTTCACGCCGAGGGTGTCGATCGGCTGGCTGATCTGGGCCAGGTCGCCGGCCTGGATGAAATCGGTCAGGCCGAACTGGGCGACGTCCTGGAGAACGTCCTCCGGGTAGGAGCCGCGGAAGATCGGGTCGAGGAACACCCGGTTGAACTGCCCGTCGATCCGGCGCGCCGCGTCGACATCGCCGGCGCGGGTGGGGTCGGCCGGCTTGGCGACGGTGAGGTTGAGCGTGATGCCGAGCTCGAGCTTCGGGTCGCGGTCGCGGAGCGCCTCGATGGTGAGGCCGTGGCCCAGCAGGAGGTGGTGGGCCGCGGCGAGGCCGTCGCGGGGACTCTGCCGGCCCGGGGCGTGCACACCTCCGGTGTAGCTGAGGAAGGAGGAGCACCACGGCTCGTTGAGGGTGGTCCACACGCCCACGCGGTCGCCGAGGGCGTCGTGCACGTTGAGGGCGTAGTCCCGGAACAGGGCGGCGGTGTCGCGGTTGGCCCAGCCGCCCTTCTCCTCGAGCGCCTGCGGCAGGTCCCAGTGGTAGAGGGTCAGCCACGGCTTGATCCCGGCGCCGAGCAGCTCGTCGACCAGGCGGGAGTAGAAATCGATCCCCTTCGGGTTGACCGGGCCGCCGTCGGGCTGCACGCGTGACCAGGAGGTGGAGAACCGGTAGGTCTGCAGTCCCAGGTCCTTCATCATCGCGACGTCGTCCCGGTAGCGGTGGTAGTGGTCGCAGGCCACATCGCCGTTTTCCGCGCCGAGCACGGCGCCGGGGACACGGCTGAACGCGTCCCAGATCGAGTCCGTGCGGCCGTCTTCGTGGGCGGCGCCCTCGATCTGGTACGCGGCCGTCGCCGCTCCGAAGAGGAACTCTGGCGGGAAGGAGCGTGCATCCGTTGTGGTCATAGCCTTATTCTCGGTCACGATCGGTGGCTGTTGGAGCATGGTCATCCCTTGACCGCCCCCTGCATGATGCCGGCGACGAGCTGTTTGCCCAGGAAGATGAAGACCAGGATTAGCGGGATGATCGACAAGACGACGCGGGCGAGCATGAGCAAGTAGTCCACGTAGAAGGCGGCCTGCAGCTGCTGTAGCGCCACGGGCAGCGTCGGGTTGCCCGGGCCCAGCACGATGAACGGACAGAAGAAGTTCGTCCAGGTGCCGATGAACGTGAACAGGGCCAGCATGGCGGCGGCCGGGCGTGCGGCCGGGAGGCCGATGTGCCAGAAGCTGCGGATCATGGAGGCGCCGTCCATCCGCACGGCCTCGATCAGTTCGTCGGGCAGGGCGTCACGCAGGTACTGGGTCATCCAGAACACGCCGAACGCGGTGACCATCCCGGGCGCGATGACGGCCCAGAGGCTGCCGGTCCAGCCCAGCCGGGACATCACGATGAACAGGGGCACGATGCCCAGCTGCGTGGGAACGGCCATGGTCGCGATCACGAAGATGAGCAGCCCTTCCCGGCCGCGGAACTTGAGCTTGGCGAACGCGTAGCCGGCCAGCGTGGAGAACATGACGACGCTGATCGTCACCACGGAGGACACGATGATGCTGTTGCCGAGGGCGGTCCAGAACGGGATGCTGTCGATGACGGTCAGGGCGTTGGCGATGAAGTTGCCGCCGGGCAGCCACATCATGCCGTTCTGGTTCAGGGCGGAGGCGTCCTGGCTGCCGATCAGGAACGACCACCAGATCGGGAAGGCGGAACCGAGGAGAACGGCGATCAGGATGCCGTAGACCCAGATCGAGGGGCGACGGTCGTGGCCGCCGATGATGGTCTTGCTCATTTCATGCCTTTCGCGCGTGCGCGCGGCTTGCGGACAGCGGTGCCCGCGATGCGCCGGGTGATGAGGAAGTTGGCCACGGCGATCACGATGATGATCAGGAAGAGCAGCCAGGCCACGGCGGATGCCCGACCGAAGTTGCGCTGGTTCCAGCCGAGTTCGTAGATGTACAGGGTGAGCGTCTGCCACTGGCGACTGGCCCCGCCCTGGCCCACATTGTCGAACATGCGCGCCTCGTCGAAGATCTGCAGCCCGCCGATCGTGGAGGTCAGGATGACGAAGATGATGATCGGGCGCAGCAGCGGCAGGGTGATCGACAAGAAGGTGGGCCAGCGGTTGGCGCCGTCGATGATGGCGGCCTCGTAGAAGTCGCGCGGCACGGCCTGCATGGCGGCCAGGAAGATGAGGGCGTTGTAGCCGGTCCAGCGGAAGTTCACCATCGTGGCGATGGCGATGTGGCTGGGGATCACGTCGACGTGCCAGCGGATGGGCTCGAGCCCGAGGCTCATGATCCCGCTGTTGATGAGGCCGAACTTGTCACCGAAGAGGTCGTTGAAGATCAGCGCGACCGCGACCGGGGCCACGACGTAGGGCAGGAGCACGCCCATGCGCCAGAAGGTCTTGCCGCGCAGGTTGAAGTCGAGCACGGCGGCGATGCCGAGCGCGACCAGCACCTGGGGAATGCTCGAGAGCAGAAAGATGCTGAACGTGTTGCGGAGGGAGTTCCAGAAGTACCCCTGGCTCAGCACGGTGACGAAGTTCTCCAGGCCGACGAAGTCGCCCTGGCCGCCGATCAGGTTCCAGTCGTGCACCGACACCCACGCCGTGTAGAGCAGCGGGAAGAGGCCCATGACCCCGAAGACGAGGAAGAAGGGGGAGATGTAGAGGTTGGGCGAGAAGCGCACATCCCACCGGCTCAGTTTGTGGCTGAGGGCGATGCGGCGGATGCTGCGGGCGTTCACCTCGATGGCGACGGCGGGGGTAGTCATGAACAGTCCTTGCTAGTCAGTGGTCGAGCTTGTCGAGACCCGGTGGCCCTGCCGGCCCTGCCGGTCGAGACCGGGGGCCGGGCCTGTCGAGAACTGATCTCGGCAGGCCCGGCCGGCGGATTGTGCTGGTTAGCCGAGCGCCTTGACGTCGGTGACCCACTGTGCCCACGACTCGTCGGCGGTCATCGTGCCGTCTTCGACCCGGGTGAGCGCCTGCTGCATGGCGTCGTTGATGGCGAAGTAGGACTCGCCCTTGAAAGGCGTCACCGTTGCCGGAGATCACGCCGAGCATCCAGCCCGGGCAGAGCATCGTGGCGAAGCCGTTGTTCTGGAAGCTGGCGGTCCAGTCGTCGCTCCACTGTCCGAGATGTGCGGACTGCGTGCTGCTGGCCTTGAGGACGCTGGTGTAGGCCGCCTTCACCTCCGGGTTCTCGGTGGCGATGATGGAGCCGTCTTTTTACTCATACGGGTTGGGGATCTGGTTGATGACGCCCTGCCAGGTGGCTCCGGCCGAGTCGAACCACGGCACGTTCGTGCCGGCAGCGGCGAACTTGTCGCCGGCTGCGTAGTAGCTGTCCCAGCTGTCGCCGAGGAGCGCGGCGACCTCGGCGCGGTCGGTCGGGAGACCGGCGGCGGCGAACAGGTCGGAGCGGTAGCAGACGGCCTCCGGGCCGATGTCGGTTCCGTACGCGATCAGGCGACCGTCGGCATCCGTGGCGGCCTTGGTCTTCCAGTCCAGCCAGCGGTCCTTGACCTCGTCGCTGGTGAGGTCGACGAACTGGTCGGAGTACTGGAGCAGTTCGGGCAGCCAGTCGACCTCGATGGCCTCGACGTCGCTCAGGCCGCTGCCTGCGGCGAGGCGGGTGGTGAGGTTGTCGCGGGCCTCATTGGTGGTGGCGGCCTTCTTGTGCGTGATCGTGACGGTCGGATTCGCTTTTTCGTACTCGGCGAACAGGTCCTCGTAGCCGAATTCGTTGAACGTGGCGACGGTCAGTTTGACGTTCTTGTCGTTCGACTGCTCTGCGCCGGTGCCGGCTGAACAGCCGGACATGACCAGTGCGAAGGATGCTGCGCCGGCGACTGTAACTGCAAGTGAGCTGCGCGGAAAACGCTTCAGGGTCACTCCCTTGTGTGCGTGCTGATGGATGGATGCGAGTTCGCTCTCAGCTGTGCTGTGAGAGCGCTCTCACAAATTGTCGGAGGCAACAAAAAGCCCCTGCAGTCCGGATGCCGGGCTGCAGGGGCGCGTGCGGCTCCGGGTCAGGCGAAGGTCGCCACGGCGGCGGCCACCGGCACGGCGCCGTTCAGCAGGTGCAGCGTCTCGCGCTCGCCGTCTCCGGTGCGGATCAGCTCCGCCAGCACGGCGGCGACGTCGCCCCGGGGGACCGTGCCGCGCGGTTCGGTGAAGCCCTGCCCGGTGCGGGCGAGGTGGACCAGGCCGGTGCCGGCGTCATCCGTCAGCCCGCCGGGGCGGACGATGGTCCAGGAGAGGGTGCGGCGCGTCAGGTCCTCCTCGGCGGCCAGCTTGGCCTGGAGGTAGGAGAGGAAGTCTGCCGGCACCTCGGCGGGCCGGGCGCCGTTCCGCACCGAATCCACGCCGGTCGAGGAAATCTGCACGATCCGGGCAACGCCGGCGGCCTCGGCCGCGTCGGCCAGGAGCACGGATCCACCCAGGTCGACGGCCTTCCGGCGCTCGTCGCTGCCGCCCGCTCCGGCGCCCGCCGCGAAGACCGCCACGTCGGCGCCGGTCAGGTAATGAGCGACGTCGGCAGCCGAGGACCGCTCGAGGTCGATCACGACCGGGACGGCCCCGTCGGCGACCAGATCTGCCCGGTACTCATCCTTCCGGATCAGCCCGACGACCTCGTGGCCGCCCTTCGCGAGCTCCCGAGTCAGCTGACGAGCGATTTTTCCGTGTCCACCTGCAATGACAATGCGCATCTTCAAGACAACGGAACAGCCGCTCTGATCATTCCCGCGGCACGGTCACCGTGAGTGAGCGCACCAGACCCTCCCGGCGGAAAATGCCGGCGCTGAGGTCCGCGCCCAGCACGCCGACGGCCCCGACCACCCGCGTGTCGTCGTCCAGGTGCGCGATCACCTCGAGCGGCCCGCACCGGCGCACCAGTACCGGCACCTGGCAGAACGTGAACGCGAACGCGTCCGCGGGCAGCTCGATCGTGCACGGGCGGCCGAGGACATCCCGGTAGTCGAACGTGCCGGTCTCGGTCGTCCACTCGTCGGCCCGGAGCAGGGTGGGCCGCAGGCGGATACGACCGTCCTCGACCCGCAGACCCAGCTCGCCGAGGCGGGTGAGCACCTCTTCTTTGACCTGCCCGGTCATCCCCGGCTGCCGGGCCCCCTGGCCCGCCGGGGTGTGCAAGTACGGGTCGGTCGGGAACGCGCCGTACGTCGCCGGGTCCTTGCAGTAGCCGAGGCCCGCCCGCACGTCCTCGTAGCCCTCGGCCAGGCCACGGATCGTGGCGTCGTCCGCCCCCTCGGCAACCGCGCGCTCGAGCGTCTCCTGCACCGCGAGCAGCAGCTTCGACACCATGTGCCAGTAGATGCTGCCGAGCCCCTCGTAGGCGAAGAAGCTGCCCGAGCGCCCCGTGAACTCCGCGTGCCGGAACACCTCCTCGAAGATCGAGAGCAGCTCGGCGCGGCCCCGCTCGACGCCGGGGCGCAGCTCCGGGTCCAGGCTGAGCCGGTCCAATTCCCGGGCCACGCCCCCGGCGTTTCGGATGCCTGCGGCGAAGTGCAGGTCACCCTGCAGGTCACGCACGAGGATACTGTGGTCCCCGGCCCGGACGAGCTCGCCGACCAGGGGGCAGGCGTCGGCCCGCTCGGCGCTGAACGTGTTGCGCGCGAGGAAGGAGGGCAGGTCCTTGTCCGGATACAGGATGTAGCTGTGCTGGTCGGCCCGATAGAGCCGGCTCGTGCGGAGAGCCCCGAGCGGGGCCAGCGACTCCTCCGCTCCGAGCATCCCGGAGGAGAGGATGGCCACCTGGCCCTCCAGCATCTCCGCCAGCCGCCGCACCTCGGCGCCGTCGGCGCTGAGGTCCAGCACGTTGTACGAGTGAACGAGGCCGTCGCTGCGCCGGTTGGCCCGAAGGCCGGATTCGACGAAGAGCCGGGCCAGGTCGAGCAGCGCGGTGACGTCGCCCGCGGCGACCGTCCACAAGTCGCCGCCGAACCCGGCGTACACCCGCTCGCGGTAGGCGGTGCCGGCAACGCCCAGGCCGTCCATGACGGCCTGGCGGCGTTCGGGGCCGAACCCGCCGGCCAGGGCATCCGTGTGCCGGAGGAGTACGTCGCTCACCGCGGTCAGCAGTGCGGCGAGTTCGCTGCTCAGCTCCACGTCGACGGTCAGGAGGCCCTGCAGGAGGACCAGGTAGCGGCGGAGGTAGGCGAGGGTGACGACCGACAGGCCCCGGCCCCCCAGGGCGTTGTTGGCGTCGTTCCACTCCGGGCGCTGGGTGGTCATCCAGATGCCGCCGTCGGGCACCAGGTTGACCAGCTTCGCAAGCAGGAGCAGCAGCAGTTTCTCGGCCAGGGTGACCCGCACCAGGTCGCCGTCGGCGCCGTGCACGAGCCGGCCGTCCGCGCCCTCGGCGGCGACCCGCTCGAGGATCAGGCCGTGCCGCTCGTGATCGAAGGTGATGGTTTTGTACGGGTCCGTGAGGATGTCCGCATACGGCGCGATCCGGTACGGCACGTCCGCATGGGTGAAGGCCCGCCGGTTGACGAGCGGGTCGAGGCGCCCGGGGGTGGAAGCGCCGGGACGTTTCGAGCAGCTTGAGCAGGTAGACGATCTGGTGGTCGCTCCAGTAGCCGATGTTGGACCACGGGTCCTCGGGCTCGGGAACCTCCCAGTCGATCCCGGCCCGGGAGATCCGGTACGGGTTGTAGCCGTCGGCGGTCGTCGCGTCGAGAAAAATGGTGACCATCGACTCGGCGTACTCGGCGTACTCGGGGAAGGACCAGGCCAGCGCCTCCCAGTTCTGGAAGATGTCGCGCCAGTTGCCCTGGTATTCCAGGCGGCGGGCACCGGACTCGTCGGTCAGGGCGATCCGGAACTGGTTCCAGGGCCGGCTCGAGTCTCCGTGTCGTCGGCTGAACGTGAGCGGCAGGTACTCCATGCAGAGGCGCCACAGGTCGACGTCGCCGGTTTCCTCCGCGACCTGGATGAGCTCGTCGGCCCGCAGGCGCTCCGGCAGCGCCGCCAGCACCTGGGCCCAGCGACTGGCGGATGCCCGGCTCCGCTCCGCGATGAACTCCCGCACATCGTGCGCCTCGACCGTGTAGCCCTCGGCCGGGACGCCGCCGCGCATCGTGTTGAAGAGCACGTTGGCGGTGTGGTGGATCGTCGCGAGTTCGTCGCCGGTGTGCTGGGCGGCGTCGGTGGCCGCGAGGATGCCCTCCAGGTCCGACCGGGTGCGCACGACGTCCGCCGCCAGCTCCGCGGCGAGGGCGTCCGGGTCGCGGAGCCGTTCGCGCAGGCCGACCACGTCCGCCGCGTCCTGGTCGACGTCGGCGACGACCTGCCAGCGCCGTTCGGCCCCGGCCGGCAGGGTGATCCGGGCGTGGACCAGGTAGGCGCCGCGCCGGCCGCGGACATCCGTCTCGCCGGCGATGCCCCGGCCCCGGGCGAATGCGGGGACCTGGTTGACCGAGAGCAGGTGCTCCTCCGCGCCCAGCCCGATCTGCCAGGCGACGTTGGCCTGCAGGGACTCGCTGGGTTCCGCGAGGTCGGTGAGGGTCGCGTTGAGCGTCAGCAGCCCGAGGCCCGTCCCGGGGTCGAGTTCGGACCGCTTGTAGGCGTCGAGGAGCACGCTCAGTTCGTTCTGCGTCTTCACCCCCGCGCCGGCGGGGAGGATGTTCACCAGGCCGTCGATCAGGTCGACCTCGCGCGGCTCGTCGTCGGAGAGTGAGGTCAGGGCGCAGCTGCGCACGACGCCGAACCGGGCGCTGGTCTGCCAGGTCACGCGCAGGCGCAGGGCCAGGTCCGGACGCGACTCCTCGAACACCAGGGTCGTCCCGAGGCTGTCCTTGTAGAGCGTGCGGGCCGCGGCGGGGTCGCCGGGGCGCAACTCAGCGAACGGCTGCCAGTGGGCCATCGTCCCCTCGGGGAGCCGCACGCGAAGCACGCTCAGCCCGCCCGTTCGGTCGACGCTCTCGGTGATTTTGTCCTCCGTGTAGTACGGGAAGAGGGCGTGCTCGGCATCCACCCGGCCCGCCGTCAGCCCGCCGGTGCTGGAGATGAAGAGCCAGACGTCGCTGTCCCCGACGAGGGTCATGAAGAACGGCGGCATCTGGTCGTAGGCCGTGATCCGGTAGAACCGGCGGCCATCCAGGTCGAACGGAGCGCCGGTGACGGTGCCGTCGGTGCTGTCGGCGTCGGTGCCGGGGTGGTCGGTGCCGGGGTGGTCGCCGTGGTCGGCGCCCTCGGTGTCGCGGGGCGCGGTCGCGTCCCAGTCGGCCTGCGGGGCCAGGGTCTCGAGGGGCATGCGAACCTCCGGTGGAGTCAACCCGGCGGATGCTCCGGCCGGTGAGGCCTCCATCCTCTCCCTCATGAGAGCGCTCTCACGACTCCCGCCGTCCAGTAGCTTCCGCGGCACTGTGCCGCCCCTGCCGTCTGGCCCCGACCAAACCCCCGGCGCCCCGAGCGAATTCGACGGAGATTCTGCTGAAAACAGGCGTTTTTGGCCCGAAACGGCCCTGTGGGAGCAAAATCTCCGTCGAATTGGTGAGGACGCTAGCGGGGCTTCGGGCGCGACTCTCGCTCGAACTCGTCGACGTCGATCCCGGGCTCGACGAGGGCGCCCATCGTGTCGGCGGCGCGCTGGGCATCGCGGGTCAGTTCGGCGAGTTCCGCCAGTTCGGCGGCATTCTCGTCCGCTGCCTCCTGCAGGGCCGACGACGTGCGCAGCGGCGGAGCCTTGAGGAAGAAGCTGAGCACGAAAGCGGTCAGCACCACCGCCAGGCTCACCCAAAAGACCGTGACGGCGGCGTCGTTGAACCCGACCAGGAACGGCTCCGCGAGCCGCGGGTCGGCCGTGTTCAGGAACGAGGTGTCGCCGTCGAGTGCGCCGCCGACGCCGCCCGGGTTGCCCAGAAGCTTCAGGATGCCGGCGTTCGCCGGGTCGGCCTGCACAGCGGGGTCCGTCGCCGCGGCCTTGACCCCGGCGACCAGGGTCGGGTTGCCGAACGCCGCACCGAGCGTGTCGGGGATCCGCGTGAACAGTACGGAGAACAGCACGGCGGTGCCGAGCGTGCCACCGATCTGGCGGAAGAAGGTCGAGGCCGAGGTGGCCACGCCGATGTCCCGCGGGCCGACCGAGTTCTGGCTGGCGATCGTGAGCGTCTGCATCAGCTGGCCGAGGCCCAGTCCGATCAGGAGCATCCCGGCCATCATGAACACCACCGGCTTGTCGGCGGTGGCGAACGTGAAGAGCAGGAAACCGGCCGACATGAAGGCGGTGCCGATCGTGGGGAACATCTTGTAGCGCCCGGTGCGGGCGATCAGCTGGCCGCTGACGATGGAGGAGGTCATCAGCCCGGCGATCATCGGCAGCATCAGGAAGCCGCTCTCCGTGGGAGTGGCCCCGTTGACGAGCTGCAGGTACAGCGGCACGGTCATCATCGCGCCGAACATGCCGAACCCGACGAAGACGCCGAGCACGGTGGCCATCGAGAAGGTCGCGGACTTGAACAGCTTCAGCGGGATGAGCGCGTCGTCGCCCATCATCCGTTCGGCCAGGATGAAGGCCGCGATGCTGAGCGTGCCGATCACATAACAGGCGATCGAGGCGGGCGAGCCCCAGCCCCAGGTGCGGCCCTGCTCGGCCACGAGCAGCAGGGGAGCGGCCGCGAGGATCACGGTCACCGCGCCCCACCAGTCGATGCGCACGGGGCGCGCGAAGTGGGGGACGTGCAGGAACTTGAGCACGATGAAGAGGGCGATGACGCCGATCGGGAGGTTGATCAGGAAGACCCAGCGCCAGCCGGTGATGCCGAGGATGGTCTCCGAGCCCGACAGGACGCCGCCGATGAGTGGGCCGATCACGCTGGAGACACCGAAGACGGCCAGGAAGTAGCCCTGGTACTTTGCGCGCTCGCGGGGAGCGAGCATGTCGCCCATGATCGTGAGCGGGAGGGCCATCAGGCCACCGGCGCCGAGGCCCTGGATGGCGCGGAAGACGGCGAGTTCGTACATCGAGTTCGCCATGCCGGCCAGCAGCGAGCCGATCAGGAAGATCGTGATCGCGATCAGGAACAGCGGGCGGCGGCCGAAAATGTCGCTGAGTTTGCCGTAGATCGGCGTGCTGATGCAGGACACAATGAGGTACGCGGTCGTCACCCAGGCCTGGAGTGCCATGCCGTCGAGGTCGTCGGCGATGGTGCGCATCGACGTTCCCACGATGGTCTGGTCGAGGGCGGAGAGGAACATCCCGGCCATCAGGCCGAAGATGACGAAGAGGATCTGCCGGTGAGACATCAGCGGCGGGGCAACGGGAGCGGGAGGAGTTTGCATCGTGTGCAAAGTTACATCATGAGCAAACAATCTTCAACCGGCTTCGGGCCTGTCGGAGACGCCCCTTCACCGCACGGGTCTAGGATCGCAATCGTGGTGGGAGACGTGCGTCCGGGGGCGGTGCATCCGTTTCGACGGAGGCGCATTGCTGCGGTAACCGCCGTTGTCGCCGTGCTCGCCGCGGGCGCCCTGGCTGCCGGGGCCGTCTCCGGCCGGGGACCGGCCCTCGAACCGAGCGCGCACGCCGTCCCGACGTCCTCACCGACCTCCGCATCGAGCTCCTCGCGCTCGCCGAGCGGGACTCCCGCACCGACCCCGACGCTCCCCACGTTCCCGAGCGCGAGCCCGAACGCCGCGAGCCCGAACCCCGCCCGCCCGGCCCCGTCCGGCTCACCTGACCCCACCGCGGCGCCCTCCTTCGACCGGTCCGCGCACTCCATCGATGACCCGAACAGCCTGTGGGTCGTCGTGGACAAGACCCGGCCGCTTCACCCGGCCGATTACGCCCCGACGGACCTCGTGGACGTGCCGGTGCCCCATGTCTGGGCACCGAAGCTGCGCCGGGAGGCCTCGGATGCCGTTGTCGCCCTGTTCGGGGCTTTCACGGCGGAGACCGGGCTGCAGCTTCAGTCGCAGAGCTCCTACCGGAGCTACAGCACCCAGGTCGACGTCTACAACCAGGACGTGGCCTCGAACGGCCAGGCCATCGCCGACACGAGTACGGCGCGGCCGGGAACCAGCGAACACCAGACCGGCCTGACCATCGACATCAGCGCACTGCCCGGGATTTGTTCTCTGGAGGCCTGCTTCGGCGACACCCCGCACGGCACGTGGCTCGCGGGCAACGCGTGGCGATTCGGGTTCCTGCTGCGCTACCCGGCGGACAAGGTCCCGGTGACCGGTTACGGCTACGAGCCCTGGCACTTCCGTTACATCGGCGTCGAACTGGCGACTGAGATGCACGACCGCGGGGTGACCACGCTGGAGGAGCTCTTCGGCCTGCCCGCGGCGCCCGGCTACAACTGATCAGCCGCCATGCAGGGGTTTCGGAGCCTTTGCACAGTTTTCTGACAGGTGAGGCGCGTGCTTCACCGCGCGGGTCGACCGGCCGGAAATCGTGACCCGGGTAGAGCGCAGAAGCGCCGGGATTGTGCCGGGATTCACACCTTCCATGCCGGTCAGGCCGCGAATACGCACGTCAAGCCGGTCGACGAGGCACTGGCCCACGCCGAAGTCCCGTCTACGACCGGAGCGCATCGCCTGCCTCTCGGAGCATGGAGGCGCGCGCAGTCCGGGCCCGCGCCGGCTGCGGCCGCGCCGAGACTCGAATACTCTGATTAGCCAGGACCCCCCGGAAAAGGGGTGCCCCCAACGAACGAATAGAGGATAGCTGTGGTGTTGACCCGACGCTTTCGCATCGGCGTAGTCGTGCTCGTGGTCGTCGGCCTTGTCGCCGGCACGGCGGCACTGGCGGCGATGGGATCCGCGGACCCTTCGGCTTCCTCGTCGACGGGTGATCCGGGCAAGGCCGTTGCAGCGCCCACCGAGGCGGCGGCCACAAGCGCGCCGCGCGCCGTGCCGGCGGACGGTGGAGACCCGGTGGCCGTGGATGTCCCGGCCACGGTCAGCACCGGCGCCCAGGCCCAGGTGGCCTACATGCTCGCCCACTGGACGAACTACAACACCGCGGACTACGGGGTCATCAGCGACAACGACTGCGTCAACTTCACCAGCCAGTCCCTGATCGAGCGCGGCTGGGAGATGGACGACGAGTGGTACTCAGACGGAAAGGGCTCATCCTTCACGCACTCGTCGCCGTGGATCAGCTCCACGGCCTTCCGCAATTACCTGGCGGAGTCCGGGCGGGCAACCGCGCTCACGGATGACCAGCGAGACCTGGTCAAGATCGGTGACGTCGCGCAGTTCGACTGGGACAACTCCGGCGACCGGGACCACACCGGAGTCGTCACCCGGATCGAGGGCTCGGGCGAGGACATCGAGATCTTCTACGCGGGCCACACCGACGACACCGACTTCCGCTCGGTGGACTACGCGATCACCGTGAAGCATCCCGGTGCCACCGCGTACTACTGGAGCATCCCCTAGGCCCGACCGCTGAGTCGGCTGCCGGAGTCGACTGCCGGAGTCGACTGCCGGAGTCGACTGCCGATTCGACAACGGCTCACGCTGGTCCTTCGCCGTTCCGCGGGTGGCGCGCCACCCGCGGAACGGCGCTACAGGCGCGCTACGCGATCGCGGCGTCGACGATGGCCTTGGCCTCGATCTGCACCTGCTTGAGGTGCTCCGGGCCCTTGAAGGACTCGGCATAGATCTTGTAGACGTCTTCGGTGCCGCTCGGACGGGCCGCGAACCAGGCGTTCTCGGTGACGACCTTGACGCCGCCGATGGCCGCCCCGTTCCCGGGAGCGTGGCTGAGCTTCGCGATGATCTTCTCGCCGGCGACTTCGGTGGCGGTGATCGCCTCGCCGTCGAGCTTGCCGAGCTGGGCCTTCTGGGCCGGCGTGGCCGCGGCATCCACTCGGGCGTAGGCCGGGTCACCGAAGTGCGCGGTGAGCTCGGCGTAGCGCTGGCTCGGGGTCTTGCCGGTCACCGCGAGGATCTCCGCGGCGAGCAGGGCGAGCAGGATGCCGTCCTTGTCGGTAGTCCAGACGGTTCCGTCGAAGCGCACGAAGCTGGCGCCCGCGCTCTCCTCGCCGCCGAACGCGACCGACCCGTCGATCAGGCCCGGAACGAACCACTTGAAGCCGACCGGCACCTCCCAGAGGTCGCGGCCCAGGAACCCGGCGACGCGATCGATCATGGTCGACGACACGAGGGTCTTGCCGATGGCGGCGTCCGTACGCCAGCCATCTCGGTGGCTGTACAGGTAGTCGATGGCCACCGCGAGGAAGTGGTTCGGGTTCATCAGCCCGTCGTCCGGGGTGACGATCCCGTGGCGGTCGGCGTCCGCGTCGTTGCCGGTGACGATGTCGTACTCGTCCTTGTGCGCGGCGACGGAGGCCATGACCGACTGGCTCGACGGGTCCATCCGGATCTTTTCGTCCCAGTCCAGGGTCATGAACCGCCAGGTCGGATCCACGTGCGGGTTGATCACGGTGAGGTTGAGCTCGTAGCGGTCGCGGATGGCGCCCCAGTAGCCCACGCTCGCCCCGCCGAGCGGGTCGGCGCCGATGCGGATCCCGCTGGCCTTGATCGCGGCCATGTCGATGATGTTCTCGAGGTCGTTCACGTAGGCGCTGCGGAAGTCGTAGGTCTCGACCGCGCTCGGCTCGCTCATCTGCACATCGCCGAGTTCGTCCAGGATGATCTCGTTCGCGCGGTTGGCGATCCACGAGGTGGCGTCGCTGTCGGCCGGTCCGCCGTGCGGCGGGTTGTACTTGAAGCCGCCGTCGGACGGCGGGTTGTGGCTGGGGGTGACCACGATGCCGTCGGCCTCGTCGCTGTTGCCGGCCCGGTTGTAGGCGAGGATCGCGTGCGAGAGTGCCGGGGTGGGCAGGTAGTCATCGAATTCGTCGACGAGCACGCGCACTCCGTTGGCCACCAACACCTCGAGCGCCGTCGTGTAGGCCGGGGCGCTGAGCGCGTGCGGGTCGGCGCCGATGAAGAGCGGCCCGGTGATGCCCTGCAGCGCGCGGTATTCCACGATCGCCTGGGTGGTCGCGATGATGTGGTCTTCGTTGAAGGCCGTGTTCAGCGAACTGCCTCGGTGACCGGAGGTGCCGAACGCCACCCGCTGGGCGGGCACCGTGACATCCGGTTTCAGGTCGTAGTACGCCTTCACCAGTGCATCGACGTCGATCAGATCAGATTCCTGGGCCGGGGTTCCCGCTCGTTGGTTCATGGTACCCAGTCTTGCACTGCAAGTAGGCTGGGAGCCATGTCCGAGACGCGCAATGTCAGCTACAGCTTCCTCGGGCCCACGGGCACCTTCACCGAGGCGGCCCTGGCTCAGGTGACCGCGGCCCGCGGTCAGACCTGGCGGGCCGTGAACAATGTCGGTGAAGCGCTCGCCGACGTCGTCTCCGGCCGCAGCGTGGCTGCGATGATCGCGATCGAGAACTCGGTCGAGGGCGGCGTGTCCGCCACGCAGGACGCCCTCGCGAGCGTGCCCGACCTGCGCATCATCGGTGAGTACCTGGTTCCGGTCAACTTCGTCCTGGTGGCGCGTCCCGGGACGACGCTCGACGACGTGCAGGTCGTCAACGCGCATCCGGTGGCCTACGCCCAGTGTCACACCTGGCTAGAGACGAACCTGCCGCACCACGGCCACATTCCGGCCTCCAGCAACGTGGCGGCCGCCTCGGCCCTGCTCATAAGCGACCAGGCGGATGCCGCCATCGCCCCGCCCGGCATCGAGAAGCACCATGACGTCGTGGTCCTGGCCGCGGGCATCGGCGACAACCCGAACGCGGTGACGCGGTTCGTGCTGGTCAGCCGAACCACCGCGCTGCCGCCCCGCACGGGCGCCGACAAGACGAGCCTGATCGTCGAACTGCCCGAAGACCGTTCCGGCGCCCTGCTCGAGATGCTCGAGCAGTTCGCCACCCGGGGCGTGAATCTAAGCCTGATCCAGTCGCGCCCGATCGGTGACGCCATGGGGCGTTACCGCTTCGTGATCGACGCCGACGGCCACATCCACGACGAACGTGTCGCCGACGCCCTGCTGGGGCTGCGCCGCTTCAGCCCGCAGGTGATCTTCCTCGGTTCGTATCCGCGCGCCGACAAGCAGCCGATCGAGTTCACGTCCCGCTACGACGACGACGTGTTCATCGGCGCCCGGGCCTGGCTGAGCGGGCTGCTCGGCCTGCCCGGCCGCGAGGCTCAGGAACCGGCGGGCAGCCGCACGATCAGGGATGCCGGGTCCGCGCGCAGGTAGACCGAGCGCACCGGGCCCAGGGACTCGCCGTCGATCTCGAAGTCCTGCGGCTGCTCCACCACGATGCGGATGTCGGCGCCGCGCAGCGTGGTCATCACCCGCTCCCGGTTCGATTCGGTGCGTTCGATGATCCGGCGTCCCACCGCCGACCGCCGCAGCACCCCGTTCTCCCAGGTCACCCGGCGCCAGATCGCCAGCCAGCCGAGCACGCCCTTGGGCTGCAGCACCGCGATGTCCAGGATGCCGTCGTCGATGCGCGCATCGGGCAGCAACTGCAGGTTCCCCGGCAGCAGGCCGCAGTTGGCGACCAGGATCATGCTGACGTGCGCCGGCCGATGCGGTCGCCCGTTCAGGCTGTACCGGATCCCGAACGGTTTGACCGTGGGCAGCACCCGCGCGACGGCATCCACGTAGGCCAGCCAGCCGACCTTCCGCTTCAAATCGGGCCGGGTGTTGGCGATCATCTGGGCGTCCAGGCCGAGCCCCGTCATCACGAGGAAGATGTGGTCGACCGTGACGCCGTCATCCGTTCTGACGGATGCCACGCCCACGTCGATGGGCTTGTCGACCCCGGTGAACGCGATGGCGGTGGCCTCGTCAAGACCGGACAGCGGCAGTCTCAGGTTGCGGGCCAGCAGGTTGCCGGTGCCCGACGGCACGATGGCGAGGGTCACCCGGGTGCCGCGCAGTGCCTCGGCGGCCGCTCGAACCGTGCCGTCGCCGCCGGCCACGAGCACCATGGAGGCTCCCTGCTCGATCGCCAGAAGGGCGGCCCCTCGGCCCGAATCCTCCGGGCTGGTCGGAAACCAGAGCGACCCCGCCCAGCCCGCGGTCGTTTCTGCCGCGGCCACGCTCGCCCGCAGCCGGTCCAGATTGACCTTGATCGGGTTGTAGACCACGGCAGCCTGTTGCACAAGAAGGGGCTGACCGGGAGTATCCACGGTGGCAAGGCTAGCGCGGCGGCCTGGTCAGCGCTTGTAGACTGGCCCCGTGATTGATCCTGTGCTGCTGCGAGAGAATCCCGACCTGATCAAGCGATCGCAGAAGGCGCGCGGTGCGTCGGTCGAGGCCGTCGACGACGCGCTCGCGTCCGACAGCGAACGCCGGGCCACGATCCAGGCGTTCGAGTCGCTCCGCGCCTCGCAGAACCAGTTCGGCAAGCAGGTCGCCGCCGCGCCCGCCGCCGAGAAGAAGGCCCTCGTCGCCCAGGCGCAGAGCCTGGCCGCCGAGGTGAAAGTCGCCGGGGTCGCCGCGTCCGCCGCCGAGGCCCGTTTCACCGCGGTCGTGCGCACCCTCGCGAACCCCATCATCGACGGCGTTCCGGCCGGCGGGGAAGAGAACTTCGTCACGCTCCGCACCCACGGGGACGTGCCCATCTTCGACTTCGAACCGCGCGACCACCTCGAGCTGGGCGAACTGCTCGGCGCCATCGACATGTCCCGCGGCGCCAAGGTGTCCGGGTCACGGTTCTACTTCCTGCGCGGCATCGGCGCCCGCCTCGAGATCGCCCTGATGAACATGGCGCTCGACCGGGCCCTCGCGGCCGGTTTCATCCCCCTGATCACCCCCAACCTGGTGCGGCCGGAGATCATGGACGGCACCGGCTTCCTCGGCGAGCACGCCGACGAGATCTACTACCTGCCGACGGATGAGCTGTACCTCACGGGCACGAGCGAGGTCGCGCTCGCCGGCTACCACTCCGAAGAGATCCTCGACCTGGCCGGTGAGCCCCTCCGCTACGCCGGCTGGTCCACCTGCTACCGCCGCGAGGCCGGCTCGGGCGGCAAGGACACCCGGGGGATCATCCGGGTGCACCAGTTCAACAAGCTGGAGATGTTCACCTACGTGCTGCCGGAGAACGCAGAAGCGGAGCACGACCGCCTCGTCGCGCTGCAGGAGGACATGCTCCAGTCCCTCGGCCTGAGCTACCGCGTCATCGACGTGGCGGCCGGCGACCTCGGCTCGAGTGCGGCCCGCAAGTTCGACATCGAGGCCTGGGTTCCCACCCAGAACGCGTACCGCGAACTGACCAGCACCAGCAACTGCACGACCTACCAGGCCCGCCGTCTGGACATCCGTTACCGCACGGAGTCGGGCAAGACCGCGCCCGTGGCCACCCTGAACGGCACCCTGGCGACCACCCGCTGGATCGTCGCCATTCTCGAGACGCACCAGCAGGCGGACGGTTCCGTCATCGTTCCGGAGGCGCTCCGGCCCTGGCTCGGCGGCCTCGACGTGATCCGGCCGGTCGGCGCCCCATGAGCCGGACGGACCTGCCCTGGCTGGTGGCGCTCGACATCGACGGCACCACCATGCACGAGGACGGAACCATCAGCGATGGCGTCCTCGAACAGGTGCAGCGTCTCGCCGCGGCCGGCCACGAGGTCATGCTGGCGACGGGCCGCTCGGCCGCGACCACGCTGCCCGTGCTCGACCGGCTCGAGATCACCCCGCGCTTCGTGGTCTGCTCGAACGGTGCGATCACCCTGCACCGCGACCCGGACGCCCCGACCGGATACCGGCGCGAATGGGTCGAAACCTTCGACCCAACCGATGTCCTCCTCTCCATCCGGTCGCACCTGACCGGCGCCCGGTACGCCGTCGAGGACGAGCACGGTTTCTATCGCTACACCGAGGCCTTCCCGGACGCCACGATCGGGCTCGACAGCGAACACGTCGATTTCGACGACCTGTTGCGCCAGGACGCGACCCGGGTCGTCGTCATCTCGCCGGGCCACGACATGGAGGATTTCCTCCAGGTCGTCGACCGGATGGGATTGAGCCGCGTCAGCTACGCGATCGGCTGGACCGCGTGGCTGGACATCGCCCCCGACGGGGTGAACAAGGCCACCGCCATGGAACGGGTGCGCGCCGAGGTCGGCATTCCGCGCAGCCGGGTGATGGCGGTCGGAGACGGGCGCAACGACATCGAACTGCTGGAATGGGCATCCGTTCACGGGCGAGGCGTGGCCATGGGCCAGGCGCCGCAGGAAGTGCTCACGGCGGCCGGCGAGATCACCGGCGCGGTGCAGGACGACGGGCTCGCCGTCATTCTCGGCAGCCTGTAGGTTCGCAGCAGTGTGTCGACGGATGCCGGAACGTGCCCCCGCACCGCTTCCGGCCCGCGTCCAGCGCGCTGCCAGCATCCTCTGGCACAGTGGTGAACCTCCAATCGGCTAGAATCGGTCGGTATTCGCTTGTCAGCGTGCGCAGGTTCAATCGCCGCCGCTGGGCAGCGAACGGGAGGGCTGTCCGAGCGGCCGATGGAGCCAGTCTTGAAAACTGGTGGGCAGAGATGTCTCGTGGGTTCGAATCCCACGCCCTCCGCACCTCGATCCTGCACGGTGCACTAACGAAGGGACCTGAGTGAGCGACCAACTTCGCCCCCGCTCGACGCGTTCGAAGAAGATCCGGACGCTCGCGCGGCACGGTCGCCTACGCCGGTCCAATCCGTTCGTCACCGTGGCCAAGGTGCTCGCCGCGGCACTGGCCGTCCTCCTCGTCAGCGGCGTCTCCGTCGCCGCCATCGCCACCTACGACGTCGCCGCCAGTGTGCAGCCGAGCGTGAAACTGGCCAGCGAGACCGACGGGCCCGCTCCGAAGATCGATGCGATCGCCGGCGGCGTGAACCTCCTCATCGTCGGAAGCGACAGCCGCAAGGGGCAGGATGCGCGATTCGGCCCCGAGGACTCCACCGGCGACCTCAACGACGTCACCATGCTGCTGCACATCTCCGCGGACCACTCCAACGCCTCCGTGATCAGTTTTCCCCGGGACATGTACGTGCCGATCCCGGAATGCCCCAACCCGGACGGCGGCACCTTCGATTCGATGGGCAGCCAGAAGATCAACACCACGCTCACCTACGGCGGACTGGCCTGCACCGTTCTCACCGTCGAGCAGCTCACCGGCCTGAACATCCCCTACGCCGCCGAGGTGCAGTTCAGCGGCGTCATGGCCATGTCGACGGCCGTCGGCGGCGTGCCGGTCTGCGTCGCGGAAGACATCGAAGACGAGTACACCGGCACCTTCCTCAAGGCCGGCATGCACACCCTGGAAGGCGTGGATGCGCTCCAGTTCCTGCGCACCCGCCACGGCGTCGGCGACGGCAGCGACCTCACCCGCATCAGCAACCAGCAGGTGTTCATGTCCTCGCTCGTGCGCACGATCAAGAGCGCGTCGACGCTCTCCGACCCGCTCAAGGTGTACTCGCTGGCCAAGGCCGTGACGGCGAACATGACGCTTTCGACCAACCTCAACGACGTGTCCACGCTCGCCTCGATCGCGGTGGCCCTGAAAGACATCGACCTGAACAAGGTTGTCTTCGTCCAGGTTCCCACCGGCACCGTCGACGGCGGCGTGATCCCCCTGCAATCCGACTTCGACAACCTGTTCGAGGCTGTTGCGGCCGACAAGCCGATCCAGTTGGGCGGTACCACCGGCGGCGGCGCGACCCAGGACCCGAACGCTCCCGTGGCGGCGACGCCTGACCCGGCGGCCGCCGACCCCGCGGCCACCACGAACCCGAGTGCCGTTCCGGACCCGGCCGCGACGAAGAATCCGTCCGATGGCGCCGTCCTGTCAGACTCGACCACCGGGCAGACGGCCGGGGACTACACCTGTTCGGTCGGGCGAACGCTCGAAGACCAGTAGCCGTGTGAACGGCATCCGCACAGTGTGTTCGTGCGGATGCCGTCAGTACGGTTATGATTGTTCAGGTGTGTTTGTAATGAACACCAAGGAGACGTCGCATAGTACGGCTTAGTGCACCACCCTGCTAAGGTGGAGTACCCTTCACGGGGTACCGTGGGTTCAAATCCCACCGTCTCCGCACTTGAGAGCCCGCAGCCGTCCCCGGAATCCCTCGTTCACTGATCCAGTGTTCAGAGGGCATCCGGGGCTTTTTCTGTTCATCGGGGCGGACCGAGCGTACGCTGGCGGCATGAATGAGCAGAAGCCCTCCGGTGGGCACCATCCAGGCGGCTACGTGCGGTTCATCGACTGGATGGACGCCAAACTGAAACGTCCCTTGGGGCCGCCGCCGGTGGGCCCATACGATGCGGTCGTCCGGCGGGTCGGCGAGGCCACGTGCCCCGTGTGCGGCCGGCCGATGGCCGACCACACCATCGATCATTCGGGTCCGAACGCGGTCCTGCACTGCCCGGCGGATCCCAGGCCGACGCCTCCGGATGAGGCGGTCAACGAACTGGGAATGAAGAAGGGGCACTGACGTGTAGACGATCAGTCCGTTCCTGTGGTTCGACAATCAGGCTGAGGAGGCGGCCACCTTCTACGTCTCGGTCTTCAGAAATTCCCGGATCGTGAGCGTTGTGCGCTATCCCGAGGGTTCCCCCGCCCCGGCTGGCACCGCGATGACGGTGTCCTTCGTGATCGACGGGCTCGAGTTCCAGGCGCTCAACGGGGGACCGCGGTACACGTTCACCGAGGCGATCTCCTTCGTCGTGAGGGCCGAAACCCAGGACGAGATCGACCATTTGTGGGAGAAGCTGACCGCGGGGGGTTCACCGGGCCGGTGCGGCTGGCTCAAGGACAAATTCGGGCTTTCCTGGCAGATCGTGCCGCCGGTTCTGGTCGAGTTGCTGGGCGACCCCGATCCCGAGCGGTCGAGCCGGGTCATGCAGGCCATGTTGCCGATGGGCAACCTCGATATCGCGGCTCTCCGCGCCGCTGCCGATTCTCCGGCCGCTCCGGTCTGATCGAAGTCGCGTGACATCGATGCCTCGGCTCTCGTGACCGGCTAGCCGTTTCGGCTAGTGCGCGGAATCGGTGGCCCGTGGGTGAGCGCGGGTGCGGGCGCGGTTACCGACGCCAGCACCGCTGGCCCGGTGGGCGCGGTGGTCCTGGCCCGGTACCCAGGTACGGGTGGGATCGAAGCAGACCGGTGCCATCACCTCGGGTTTGCCCCGCACCATGCGGATCAGCCACCCCGAGGTCTCGATGCTGTGATGGTGGAACCAGCAGAGCAGCACCCCGTTGTTGATGTCGGTGGGGCCGTGGTTGACCCACGGGATGATGTGGTGCACCTCGGCCCAGGCTGCGTTGACCTGGCAGCCCGGGATGATGCAGCCGCCGTCGCGGGCGGCGATCGCGCGGCGTTGGGCCTGGCTGAAGAATCTTTCCTTGCCGCCGAGGTAGAGGACCTCCCCGTTCACGCCGAAGACGATCTTGCGGTACCCGCCGGCGCAGATGAGCTGATTCACGGTGCGCATCGACACGGGGGCTTCGACCCCGTCGATCCAGCCGACTCCGTTCTCGTCGGCGAGGTCGACGGCGTTCACGTGCACCATCACTGTCGGCGCCGCCCCGCCCATCTTCGGGGTGCCCGGGGCGCGGGACGCGGCCTCGAAGAC
>NZ_SOGU01000034.1:0-41416 GCF_004403275.1 Cryobacterium sp. TMT4-10 | reverse complement strand
CCCCCCCCCGATGATGAAGAAGAGCGGCATGATCTGCGCGACCCAGGTCACCGGGGGCAGCCACGGCTGGGCCGCCAGCACGTTGTCGAGCCGCAGGCCAGCGCCCGGGCGGAGGGTCGCCCCCATCATGAGCAGGTGTCCGAGCACCACCGGCAGAACGCAGACGACCCGCATGAGGTCGAGCACCCGGTCGCTGGCATCCGGTGTGTCAGGCGCCATGGCCTCAGCCGCCCTCCCAAGGGAGAGGCTCCTCGAAGGGGACGGGAGCGAGCGGGATGACCACCACCGGCCGGTGCTGCCGGTGAGCCAGCCGCACGGCGACGGAACCGCTGATGAACTTCGCCAGGGTGGACCGCACATTGGACTCCCGGGTGCCCACGACGATCATGGCCGCCCCGAGGGTCTGGGCCAGATGGCCGAGGGCGCGAGCCGGGTCGCCGGCCAGCGCACGGGTCGACCAGACGACCCCGGCCCCCTCGAGGATCTCCGCCAGGTGCGCGGCCAGGCGCGGATCGAACCTCTCTTCGGTCAGCTCGGGAGTGTCAGGGTCGAACGGGAGGGAACTCATGCTGCCGTCGGCATGCTCCACCACCATGTACCGGGTCGCCTCGACGGTGGCGCAGACGAGTTCGGCCTGGAAGCGGGAGGCGAAGACGGCGGCCTCCAGCACGACGGCATCCGGCTGCCTGTGCGTCACTCCGACGATCACCCGGACCGGTTTATCTGCACTCATCGCGCCCTCCGTTGCTTTCGCTGGTGACACTAGTCAGAAACCGGCGGACCGTCACCGTTTCGAGGGCGAGGCCGGCAGGGCGGGTCGGTGCGGGTCGCTGCGGGTCGGGTCGGTGCGGGTCGGTGCGGGTCGGGCGATCCGGCGCCGCTGGGCGAGCTAAGTTGGAACTGTGGGGCAGTCGACGATGACCAGGAGCGAACGGTGGGAACGGGCGACGGATGCGCCCCTCCTCTGGCTCGGGTTCGCTTTCCTCTTCGCCTACGCGACCCCGATCATCGCGCCCGAGATCGGCTCGTGGTGGCGCCTGCTGCTCGAGTGGGTCGAGATCGCCACCTGGGCGGCTTTCGCCCTCGACTTCACCGTGCGGCTAAGCCTCGCCCGCGGGCGCCTGAAGTTCATCCGCACCCACCTGCTCGATCTGGTGGCCGTCGCCCTGCCGCTGTTCCGGCCGCTCCGGGCGCTGCGCGTGCTGTCGATCGTGATCCTCTCTGCCCGGCGCCTGAGCAAGAAGCTCAAGAACCGGGTGATGACGTACGCGGCCGTGACCGCGGTCTCGGTCTGGTTCATCGCCGGCCTCGCGGTCACGGATGCCGAGCGGGGCGCCCCGGGCGCCAACATCCACTCCGTCTGGGAGGGGTGGTGGTGGTCGTTCATCACGATGGCCACGGTCGGATTCGGCGACCTGTACCCCGTGACGGCCGAAGGACGACTCGTCACGGTCGGTCTGGTCGCCACCGGCATCGCCCTGATCGGCACCCTCACCGCGTTCATCGCCGCCTGGTTCGCGTCGGCGAGCCGGGAAGCCGAGGAGGAGATCAAGGCCGAACTCGACGTCAGCGAGGACAAGCTCGACGCCCTGAAGCTCGAGATCGGTGAACTGAAGACCCTGGTCGAACGTCTGCTCGAACGACCCGTGCCCCCTTCGTCACCATCGCCATCGCCTGAGGGGTAGACAGGGGGCGTGACCGCACACATGACCGCCGCCGACCTCGGCCTCGACCTGTCCGACGGGGCCGAAGACCAGCTCTTCCGCTGGTTCCTGGCCAGTGTGCTCTTCGGCCGTCCCATCCAGCAGGAGGTCGCCGCCCGCACCTATGGGGTGCTGATCTCCCACGGCCTGACCGCCCCGGAGGAGTTCGCCCGCTACGACCGGGAGGGCCTCCGGGCCCTGCTCGACGAGGGCCACTACGCGCGGCTGGACTACATCATGACCGACGAGCTGCACGAGGTGATGCGAAGCGTGGCCGCCGAGCACGGGTCGGTCGGCGGGATGGTGCGCGCGGCGGCGTCACGGGAGGAGCTCACCCGCACACTCGTCGCGTTCAAGGGCATCGGACCGACGACCGCAAAGATCTTCCTGCGGGAGCTGCCGGCGAGCGTGCTGCCGCGCTGACGGCATCCGTTCTTTGTGCCACGTACCCCGCCGAGTCTCTGGACAGGTTCAGGTTCATCTGCCTAACATGGTAATGAGCGAATGCCCTTTTCGGGGCCGGGGAACTCGCCAGCAGAATCGACGCCACGCCCCACATGCCCCACGCAATAGAAAACGACATCCTGCCGATTCCGACCTGTGTCTCCTGTTTCACCCCCATGGCCCCGGCCGGCGGTGGCTGGTGGTGCGACGGTTGCCAGGAGTTCCTCTGACCGGGTTGACGGCTCCGTCTATTTGACGGCGATCAGCTCGATCAGACGGATGTCGGGATCATTCGCCAGCAGGCTCGGCCCGTGTTCGGCGAGGGCTGCGGGGATCGCACCGCCCAGGTGAGCCTGTCGGCCCTCCTCGGTCTCGAAGGTGTCGAAGATGCCGAACGTCTTCTCGTCGACCCGGAAGGCGTACCAGGTGCGGGTCTGGGGCTCCTCGTCCACCACCGCGCGGCCCGCCTCCAAGAAGTCCCACACGTCCTGCTCCTTGCCCGGCTTCGCTTCCACCAGGGCCAGTACTCCGAACTTGAGTGCCATCGGACTCTCCTTCACTTCTTCTTGGCTTCGTCGCGTCGTGAGCTCCGGGCGGGCGGATGTCCCCCGTGCAGCGAGCGTAGAACGCCGCCCCTGCCCCGGCAAGGACTGCGAGGGACCCGCCCCTAACGAATTCGACGGAGATTCTGCGTTAAAACCGTGCGCAGGAGGCGAAACGGCTCATTTTCGGCAAAATCTCCGTCGAATTGGTTACACAGGGCGGGGGCGGGGAGGTTGGGTAGTGTGGACGGGTTCCACCCCCGGCCAGCGGCACCAATGTCCACTACCGGCACCAATTCAGAGGAGTCCCATGTCGACCACCGTTAAAGGCGTCATCGCACGATCGAAGGGCGCGCCCGTTGAGCTCGTCGACATCGTGATCCCTGACCCCGGTGCGGGCGAGGTCATCGTCGACATCGAGACCTGCGGCGTCTGCCACACCGACGTGCACTACCGCGAGGGCGGCATCAACGACGAGTTCCCGTTCCTGCTCGGGCACGAGGCCGCCGGACGCGTCAGCGTTGTCGGCGCCGGCGTGACCCACGTCGAGGTGGGCGACTTCGTGGTGCTGAACTGGCGCGCGGTCTGCGGCGACTGCCGGGCCTGCAAGCGCGCCGAGCCCTGGTACTGCTTCAACACCTTCAACGCCGACCAGAAGATGACCCTCACCGACGGCACCGAGCTCAGCCCGGCCCTCGGCCTCGGGGCATTCGCCGAGAAGACCCTCGTGCACGAGAAGCAGTGCACGAAGGTGAACCCGAAAGCAGACCCCGCCGTCGTGGGCCTGCTCGGCTGCGGCATCATGGCCGGAATCGGAGCGGCCATGAACACGGGCAACGTCAGCCATGGCGACTCGGTCGCCGTGATCGGATGCGGCGGCGTCGGCAACGCGGCGATCGTCGGGGCCCGGCTCGCCGGGGCATCCGTCATCATCGCGATCGACCGCGACGCCAAGAAGCTCGTGATCGCCCAGACCCTCGGCGCCACCCACTCCATCGACTCCTCCGACCTGGACGAGGACGGCGTGGTCGCGGCCGTGCAGGCCCTGACCGGCGGCTTCGGAGCGGATGTCGTGATCGACGCGGTCGGACGCCCC
This sequence comes from Cryobacterium sp. TMT4-10, assembly GCF_004403275.1. NCBI lineage: Bacteria > Bacillati > Actinomycetota > Actinomycetes > Micrococcales > Microbacteriaceae > Cryobacterium > Cryobacterium sp. TMT4-10. The sequence goes on along the minus strand of NZ_SOGU01000034.1, from coordinate 37,631 downwards.
GAGACCTGGCGCCAGGCGTTCTACGCCCGCGACCTGGCCGGCACCGTCGTGCTGGTGGGGGTGCCGACGCCCGAGATGATGCTCGAGATCCCGCTGCTGGACGTGTTCGGGCGCGGCGGCTCGCTCAAGTCCTCCTGGTACGGGGACTGCCTGCCCGAGCGCGACTTCCCGATGCTGACCGACCTCTACCTGCAGGGGCGGCTGCCGCTGGACGAATTCGTCAGCGAGCGCATCGGCATCGGACACATCGAGGAGGCCTTCGCGAAGATGGCCCGCGGCGACGTGCTGCGCTCGGTCGTGGTCCTCTGATGGCCGCCCGGATCGAACACCTCGTCACCTCGGGCAGCTTCAGCCTCGACGGCGGCACCTGGGATGTCGACAACAACGTCTGGATCGTCGGCGACGACGACGAGTGCGTCGTGATCGACGCCGCCCACTCCGGTGACGCCATCCTGACGGCCATCGGCGACCGCAAGCTCGTCGGCATCCTCTGCACGCACGCGCACGACGACCACATCGGCGCCGTCGCCGACGTGCAAAAGGCGCACACCGCGCCGACCTACCTGCACCCGGACGACATGATGCTGTGGGACCGGGTCTACCCGGATGCCCCGCCGAGCCGACCGTTGGAAGACGGCCAGCTGATCGAGGTGGCCGGGATCGACCTCCAGGTGCTGCACACGCCGGGCCACTCCCCCGGCGCGGTCTGCTTCTACGCGCCCGCGCTCGGCACCGTGTTCAGCGGCGACACCCTCTTCCACGGCGGCCCCGGCGCAACCGGCCGCTCCTTCAGCGACTTCCCCACGATCATCACGTCGATCCGCAGTCGGTTGCTCACGCTGCCCGCGGAGACCGTCGTTCTCACCGGCCACGGCGAGTCCACGACGATCGGCGCCGAGGCGGCCCACCTCGACGAGTGGATCGCCCGCGGCCACTAGGCGGATGCCGCCGACGGATGCCGCGGCATCCGTCGGCCGTCACGCCCGTTTGTTGTGGCTGTATCTTGTGGCTAATTCAGGAGATCTCGCCGTCGGGCCGCAACTCGCCGCATGATTCCGCGGCCGGTGTGGCGCCGGTAGACGGTTCTCCTGAGTTAGCCACACGGCCGACGTTTGAAGGGGCGGGATCGGCGGCAGGGATCGGCGACGCGGGGCCGGCTCAGGAGGGCCGGCCCACTGTTCGGCTCACCGGCGCACGATCGAGCGCAGCAGCCGCACCACCACAGACAGGGACGCCATGTCGTCCTGGGCGAGGGCATTGACCTCCTCGAACACGCTCCGGGCCCGGCCCAGCTGTTCCGCGTTCTGTTCCTCCCAGGCGAGCAGGCGGTCCTCGGCGCTGGCGGCGTCCGTTTCGCTGAGCACGGCCCGGGTCATGTCGGCCACGGTCGTGTACAGGTCGTCGCGGAGGGCGGCGCGGGCCAGTGCCTGCCACCGGTCCTTGCGCGGCAGCACGGTGATGCGCTCGAGCAGGTTGTCCACCCTGAAGCGGTCGTACACCGTGTAGTACACCCCGGCGACATCCGTCATGGGCTCGTCCGTGTGGGCGGCGATCGTGGCCACGTCCAGCAGGGCGAAGGCCTCGAAGAGTTCCGCCCACCGGCGGCCGAGGTTCTCGGGCACGCCCCACGCCTGCGCGGTGTCCAGCAGGGACAGCACCCGCTTCAGGTCCCCGCCCTTGAGGTAGTCGTCCAGGTGCGCCCGCATCAGGTCCATCTGCGGCTTGTACTGCGCGACCACGTCGCCCACGGGCCGCGATGCGCCCTGATTGACCTGCCAGCGCACGGCACGGTCGAGCAGGCGACGGATGTCCAGGTGGATCGCCGTCCAGTGCCGGGTCGGGAACGACGACGGCAGGGCGTTCAGCTCCTCGACCAGCACGTCCAGTTCAAAGATCTCGCGCAGGGCGACGAACGCCCGGGCGATCGTGGCCTGGTTCGCCGAGGTCTCCTCCATCGCCCGGAACGCGAACGTCACCCCGCCGAGGTTGATCATGTCGTTCGCAACGACCGTGGCGATGATCTCGCGGCGGAGCGGATGCGTGTCCAGCTCGGCGTCGAAGCGCTCGGACAGCTGCCGGGGGAAGTACCGGCGCAGCGTGCGGCGGAACCACGGGTCGTCGGCCAGGTCGCTGTCCCGCAGCGCCGTGGCCAGTTCGATCTTGGCGTACGCCGCCAGCACGCTCAGCTCGGGTGAGGTCAGGCCCTGGCCCGTTTCCAGGCGCTCGCGCAGAGTCGACGTCGTCGGCAGGGCCTCCAGGTCGCGTTTGAGGTCGCCGGATGCCTCCAGCCAGTCCATCAGGCGTTCGTAGCTGGGGCTCCAGCTGGCCACCTTCGCGCGGTCGTTGAGCAGCAAGATGTTCTGGTCGACGTTGTCCTCCAGCACCAGGCGGGCGACCTCGTCGGACATGGAGGCGAGGAACTCCGACCGTTCCTCCTCGGAGAGCTTGCCCGCGGCGACCATGCGGTCGACGAAGATCTTGATGTTCACCTCGTGGTCGGAGCAGTCGACCCCGGCGGAGTTGTCGATCGCGTCGGTGTTGAGGATGACGCCCTGCAGCGCCGCCTCGATCCGGCCGAGCTGGGTCAGCCCGAGGTTGCCGCCCTCGCCGACGACCTTGACCCGCAGGTCCCTGCCGTCGACCCGGATGGCGTCGTTGGCCTTGTCGCCGACCTGCGCGGCCGTCTCCGTGCTCGCCTTGACGTAGGTGCCGATGCCGCCGTTGTAGAGCAGGTCGGCGGGGGCCGTCAGGATCGCCCGGAGCAGTTCCGGCGGGCTGAGGCGCGTGGTGCCATCGGGCAGCCCGAGCGCGGCCCGCACCTCGGCGGAGATCGGCACCACCTTGGCCTGGCGCGGGAAGACCCCGCCGCCGGCGCTGATCAGGCTGGAGTCGTAGTCCGCCCAGGAGGAACGCGGGAGGGTGAACAGGCGCCGTCGTTCCGCGAACGAGGCCGCGGCATCCGGAGTCGGGTCCAGGAAGATGTGCCGGTGGTCGAAGGCCGCAACGAGACGGATGTGCTGCGACAGGAGCATCCCGTTGCCGAACACATCGCCGGACATGTCGCCCACCCCGACGACCGTGAACTCCTCTGACTGCGTGTCCACGCCGAGTTCGCTGAAGTGCCGTTTGACGGACTCCCACGCACCGCGGGCGGTGATGCCCATGGCCTTGTGGTCGTAGCCGATCGAGCCGCCGGAGGCGAACGCGTCGCCGAGCCAGAAGCCGTACTCGGCGGCCAGCCCGTTGGCGATGTCCGAGAACGTGGCCGTTCCCTTGTCGGCGGCGACGACCAGGTAGGAATCGTCGTCGTCGTGGCGCACGACCCGGCTGGGCGGCACCAGCTGCTCGCCGTCCGCGGTCGTGACCAGGTTGTCGGTGAGGTCGAGCAGTCCCCGGATGAAGGTCTTGTAGCTTTCGATGCCCTCCGCCATCCACGCGGCCCGGTCGACGGCCGGGTCGGGCAGCTTCTTGGCGAAGAACCCGCCCTTGGCCCCGGTGGGCACGATCACGGCATTTTTGACCGTCTGCGCCTTGACCAGGCCGAGCACCTCGGTGCGGAAGTCCTCGCGCCGGTCCGACCAGCGCAGACCGCCGCGGGCCACCTTGCCGAAGCGGAGGTGCACCCCCTCCACCCGCGGGGAGTAGACCCAGATCTCGTAGCGCGGCCGGGGGAAGGGCAGCAGTTCGATCGCCGTGGGGTCGAGCTTGAGACTCAGGTACGGCTTGCCCTGGAAAAAGTTCGTGCGCAGCGTCGCTTCGATCAGGTTGATCAGGGTGCGCAGCACCCGGTCCGCGTCGAGCGTGGTGACCTGCTCCATGGCCACGGTCAGGTGCTCGCGCACCTGCGCCGCCCGGCTGGTGCGTTCCTCCTCGGCCAGATCCGGATCGAACCGGGCCTCGAACAGCGACACCAGGCCGCCGGTGACGGCGGGGTTGGCGAGCAGCGTGTCCGCGACGAACCCGTAGGAGTTGGTGTTGCCGGCCTGGCGGAGGTACTTGGCGTAGCTGCGAAGGATGACGACCCGGTGCCAGGCCATGCCCTCCCTGAGTACCAGCCGGTCGAGCCCGTCCGATTCGGTGGCTCCGCTGACGGCGGCGCCGAACGAGTCGGCCAGCAGGGCGCCCGTCTCGATCGGGTCGACGCCGGCCGGGTAGGTCAGGCCCAGGTCGTAGAGGTAGAAGTCCCGGCCGTCGGCGGTTCTGATCTCGAAGGGCACCTCGTCGAGAACCTCGATGCCGAGGTTCTGCAGGAACGGCAGGATCTGGCTCAGGCTCTTGGGCTCCATCAGGTAGAGCTTGACCCGGGCATCCTCTTCGGCGGCGCCGCGCCCAGCGGTGCTCCCATCGTCGGCGTCGGCGACGGTGTCGCCGGCGCCCGTGCCGGTCGGAAGGTAGACGTGAAGTGCGGGCCTGGCCGGCTCAGTGCCGACGGCACGCGCGGCGGCTGCCGCGGCGGCGCCCTCCTCGAATCGGCCGATGTCTTCCAGAGCCTCCTCGAGCTCGTAGTCCACCCGGTAACTGGCGGGGAAGGCCTCCGACCAGAGTTCGGCGAGGCGCTCCGCCTCATCCAGCGGGTAGCTCTCGCGCAGTTTCTCGCCGATCCCCTCGGGCCAGGACCGCACCGCCATCACCAGGCGGTGTTCCAGTGCGGCGGTGTCGACGACGCCGACCGTGTCGTTCTTCTGCAGCCGGATCCGGAAGAACAGTCGAGCCAGCGCGGACTCGGTCATCCGGGCCTCGAAGTCGACGGACTCCGCGTGGAACGTGTCCCGCAGCTCCTTCTCGATCCGGAGACGGACGGCCGTGGTGTACCGGTCGCGGGGGAAGTAGACCAGCGCGGTCATGAACCGGCCGTAGACATCCGGGCGAAGGAAGAGCCGGGTGCGGCGGCGCTCCTGCAGCCGCTGGATGGCCAGCGCGGTGGTGAACAGCGTGGGCACGTCGATCTGGAACAACTCGTCGCGGGGGTACGTTTCCAGGATTCCGAGCAGCTCCTTGCCGCTGTGCGACCCGGGCGGGAAGCCGGCCTGCTCCATCACCGCGTCGACCTTCTCGCGCAGGATCGGCACGTCCCGCACCGAACTCGTGTACGCCGTGGCGGCGAACAGGCCGATGAAGCGCTGCTCCCCCCGCACGTTGCCGTCGGCGTCGAAGCTCTTGATCCCGATGTAGTCGAAGTACGCCGGCCGGTGCACGCTCGACCGCGAGTTGGCCTTGGTGATCACCAGGGCGCTGCGTTCTCGCGCCTTGTGCCGGCCGGCATCCGTCAGGTGCTGGATCTGGTGGCCGTCTTCCATCGAGCGCAGCAAGCCGAGGCCACTGCCCTCACGGATGGTCAGCACGTCTTCGCCGTCGACGGTCTCCAGGTCGTACTCCCGGTAGCCGAGGAAGGTGAAGTTGTCGCGGTCGAGCCAGCGCAGCAGGTCCTGCGCCTGCTTGATCTCCTGGATGCCCTCGGCGTGGGCGACGTGGCCGAGGTCGTCGGCGATCTGCACGGCCTTCGTTCGCATGGCCCGCCAGTCCTCGTTCGCGGCGCGCACGTCGCCGAGCACCTTGGCGAGACCGGTGACCAGGCTGGCCCGGGCCTCGTCGTTGGCGGTCTCGATCTCGATCGCGATCCACGACTCGACCTGGCTCACGGTCTCGTCGACGTCGCCGGGCCGGGCGGCGTCACCGCCGTGCACACGGCTGACCCCGATCAGCTCGTTCGTGTGCCGGTCGCGGGTCACGACGAGGAGCGGGTGCACCTCGAGGTGGATGGCGGAGTGCTGCCGCACCAGCTCGGCGGTGACGGAGTCGACCAGGAACGGCATGTCGTCGGTGACGATGTAGACGACGCTGCGGCCGGCTTCGTTATGGACCTCGATGTTCGGGGTGCCGGGAGTACGGCTGAGGGCGACCTGCCAGTGGTGGACGGCCCGCTCGTGGAGGGTTTCCACGTTGGAGTTCTGGCGGTCTTCACCGGCCAGGTGTTCGTAGTAGTCGGAGATGAAAGCGTCGAGCGTGCTGCCTGTCGGGGCCGGGATCGCACGGGTGGACTCAGACGTCATTGAAAACAGCCTCCATCAAATATGTGATCTCCGCGTCATTGCGGATGGTCGAGCCGTGAACGCGACGCGCCGGCTGGTGTCGGCGGTCGAACGAGGAGACTCCCTGACCATCGTAGTTTTGTTCCCGGGATCCGCCCAGTCGCCCGGCGGCGGGTCCCCGATCTGCCCCGTCATGTCACCTTTCCGGTCGAGAGCGCCCGTTCCGCCGGTCACTCTCGACCGGAAAGGTCACGGTCGGCGCTCGTAGGATGGCACGCATGCGCGCGATTCTGGTAGACACCCCCGGCGGGCCCGAAACCCTCACCCTCACGACCGTGGCCGACCTGCCCATCGGGCCCCGCGACATCCGGATTCGGGTGGCCGCGGCCGGCGTCAACCGGGCGGATGTCGCCCAGCGGCTGGGCAGCTACCCCTCGCCGGCCGGGGCGCCGCAGTGGCCCGGGCTGGAGGTGTCCGGCACGGTCACCGGGACCGGCGCCGAGGCCTCACGGTTCCAGGTCGGCGACCGGGTCTGCGCCCTGCTGGCCGGCGGCGGCTACGCCACCGAGGCCGTGGTGCACGAAGACCTCGCTCTGCTCGTCCCCGACTCGACGGACCTCGTCGAGGCGGCCGCCCTGCCGGAAGCCCTGGCGACCGTGTGGTCGAACGTGTTCCTCTGCGCAGGATTGGCCGCCGGGGAGACCCTGCTCGTGCACGGCGGCGCGAGCGGCATCGGCACCACGGCGATCCAGCTCGGCGTGCTGGCCGGTGCCCGGGTGGCGGTGACGGCCGGGTCGGCCGCGAAGCTCGCGGTGTGCCGGGACCTGGGCGCGGACATCCTGATCAACTACCGCGAGCAGGATTTCCCGGCCGAGATTGCCGCGGCGACTGGGGGGCACGGCGCCGACGTGATCCTCGACATCATCGGCGGCTCCTACGCCGCCCGCAACGTGGCCGCCCTGGCCCTGAACGGGCGCATCATGGTGATCGCCAACCAGAGCGGCGAAGACGCCATCTTCAACCCGTTCCACCTGATGCAGAAACGCGGCCGGTACTGGGGCACCACCCTCCGCTCCCGCCCGTTCGAGGAGAAGGCCGCCATCATGCAGGCCGTCAGAACGGATGTCTGGCCCTGGGTCGCATCCGGCCGGTTCCGCCCGGTGATCGACAGCCGTTTCTCCTTCGACGATGCCGCCCAGGCCCACCGGCGGCTGGAAGCATCCGTTCACGTGGGCAAGATCCTGCTGGTGCCCTGACATGATGCCGACGGCCCGGAAGAACGACATCGTGCTGGTGCGGCACGGGCAAACCGAGTGGAGCATCTCCGGCCGGCACACCGGGCGCACCGACATCCCGCTGACCGATCTCGGTCGACAGCAGGCGGATGCCCTCGGCGGCATGCTGCAGGGCCGCGATTTCTCGCTGGTGCTGTCGAGCCCCCTCACACGAGCCTGGGAGACCATGCAGCGGGCCGGATATGCTGGCAAGGGCATGCCCGACGAACACATTCTCGAGTGGGATTACGGCGTCTTCGAGGGCCGCACGACCGCGGACATCCGCGAGGCGGAGCCCGACTGGTCGGTCTGGACCTCTCCCATCGTCGGCGGCGAAACCGTCGACGATGTCGGCGTGCGGGCCGACACCGCCATCGAACGCTGCCTTGGCGCCCCCGGCCCCGTCGCCGTGTTCGCCCACGGGCACTTTCTGCGAATCATGACGGCCCGCTGGATGGGTCTGCCCGCGGCCGCGGGGCGGCACCTCAGCCTCGGCACGGCGACCGTGTCCACCCTCGGCTGGGAACGCGAGACCCGGGTGCTGCAGATGTGGAACGACGCCTGCCACCTCAACTCGATGGACCCCGTGGTCTGATCGACGCCAGCGGGCAGGTCCCGGCTACACTCCGGGGCATGATGATCACCGAGCTTGCGTCTGACGAAGTCTTCGTCTTCGGATCGAATGCCACCGGGATGCACCTCGGCGGAGCGGCCGCGACGGCGCAGGAGAAGTTCGGCGCGGTCTGGGGCGAAGGCCACGGCCTGCACGGCCAGTCCTACGCGATCGACACCATGAGCGGGCTCGAGGTGATCGCGGCGGAGGTGGCGACGTTTCTGGAGTTCGCGGGGCAGCATCCGGAACTGCGGTTTCTGGTCACCGAGATCGGGTGCGGGATCGCGGGCTACACGCCCGCGCAGATCGGGCCGCTGTTTCGCGGGGCGCCCGGCAATGTGGTGCTGCCGGAGAGCTTCCGGTAGGCGCCGGGCGGGGATTGCGGGCTGCTCGGGTTCGGCCCACGGGAGTGTGCCAGACTCGATTCCGGCCGCCACCCGAGCCTGGTTCGGTTGCTGTGAACGTCTCCCACCCGATTGGACATCGAACCCGTGAAGAACTGGTCCTTCAATACCTGCGCGATCGCCGGGTTCAGCTTCAGCACCTTCTCGGTGGCGCTGGTCATCCTGAACGCGGTCACCGCGAACCGGTTCCTGACCGTGCTCTTGTCGGTCGCGGGGGTGGCCCTCCTGATCGGAGGCGCACTGTCCGTGCGCGCCCACTTCCTCTGGTCCCGCGGCGGATCGCGCTAGCCGGGGCCAGGCTGTTCTCGCGACCTGTCCCGCTTCCGGTCCAAGCGCTGATAGCTTCGGCCCATGAGACTGTCTTGGGGTGCGGCCGTTGTGGTCGCGGGAGCGCTCGTTGCATTGTCCGGCTGCTCGTCGGCCGGTCCCGGCGCCGGTGAGGCTCCCGCCTCGACTCCGGCGGCCGCCGCACCCCTGACCTGTGCCGAACTCGTTGGTGGGCCAGACGTGGATGCGGCCCTCGCGTCACCGTCGACACCCAGCGATTTTGCGAGTCTCCTGTCCTACCCCACCCCGCACGACTCCGCATCGACCGCAGCCGGAGGGATTCGCTGCGCCTGGCTGGCCGATGGGTCCCAGGGCCGCTACTCGAAAATCATCGGCGAACCCGGGGTCCCCTGGCTCGACGTCGAGGTCTTGCCCGGCGCCGCCGAGAAATGGACCTCGTACACGTTCGGCGACGGACCGGGAACAACGGCGACAACACCGTTCGCGGTGTTCGACGGAGCGCAGTCCTGTGGCGATCCCGGCTGCAAGGCCACGGCGCCCATCGGCTCCGCCTGGGTGAGCGTCATGGTGCACGATCCAGGGTTCGGCGTGGGAGACAGCCTGGTCGGATCGTCGCAGGAGGATATCTTCGCGAAGCTCAACCCGGCGGCCTCGGCCGTGTTCTCAACCATTGCGAACGCGACTCCGCCGCAGCTCGACTGGCCGGCGACGCCGGCTCGTGCGAGCGATCCTCTGGTGGAGCCCTGCTCGAGCTTCCTCAAGGCTCCGGCGCTGGCCACCGCGCTCGGAGTGGCAACCGTTGGTGAGTATGCCGACTCGGCCGCTCTGCCGTCGGACATCGTCTCGCTCGACAGCGTGGCCCTCACAGATGCGGGGTTTGTGGACTGTTTTGCGGAGGCAGGGTTCGACGCGAGGGCGAGTTTCGTTCTCGCGCTCGACAACGCAGCCATCGTGGATCGCATTGCTGCCGGGCTCGGACCGAACAGCGACGAGCACCTCGACCGGCTGATGGGTCAGACGGGAAGCGAGAAAGCCGTGTCGAATTGCGTTGCTGGTCGCCCGAATTGCGACCTCTGGTTCTCGCTCGGCGCGGACGCCATCTTTGTCTCGTCGATTTCCAGCGATTCGAAGGCCATCGCCCAGGCCATCATCGCTCAGGCGCGATAGGCGCGATAGGCGCGATAGGCGCGATAGGAGGGTCGGCGCCGTCGGCGGGACCCCGGCCCCGGCTCAGATACTGAAGTCGCCGCCCGGGGCCCGCTCCGACTCGGCGAGGCTGGCCGGGACGTTCGTCTGGTTGACGGGTTCGTCACTGTACGACGACGTGACGAGGATGGGCATGTGGTCGGAGTCGCCGATCGGCAGCGTCTCGACGTTCTCGATGGTCAGGCCGATGGAGGTCGCCAGGTCGAAGTGCCCGCGGAAGAACTTGTACCGGGTGTAGGTGCGCGTGTCACTCATGGTGAGGTCGTAGCCGGACTGGTTCACCTGGTCGCCGAGGTGGCCTTTGAAGATGGGGTAGTTGTAGTCGCCCACCATCAGGGTCGGCAGGCCGGGACCGAGGATGTTCAGCTCCTCGTGGGCCGACCGGATCTGGTTGCGGCGCAGGGAGTTCAGCGCGGTAAGCGGTGCGGCGTGGAAGGACGCGACGACGAGTTCGCGGTTCTCGGCGAGGTCCGTCAGCCGGGTGCCGATCAGCCGCTCGTGCGCGGGCGTCAGCAGCCGGTCATGCAGGGATTTCTTCAGCGCGAAGGTCTTGGTGTGTTCCGCCGTGAAGCGGTCCTTGCGGTAGTAGATCGCCAGGCCGAGCCGGTTGCGCACGGTCGAATCGGCCAGGTGCAGCAGGCCGATCTCTTCGGGCAGCTCGCGGGTGTCACATTCCTGCAGGCAGAGGACATCGGGATCGTAGCGCTCCGACAAAGCGATGAGTTCGCCGCTCGCGCGGTCCTTACGGAGGTTGTAGCTGATGACCTTCACGAAGCCAGCCTACGTTTGCGCCGGAAAAAATCCACATCGTCTAAGTGAATTCTCGGCTGACCGAACACGGGCGTATGCGAGACTCGGGGACATGATGCAGGATGCGCGCGGGGCGGTGGTCTCGGTCAGCCGGGACGACCGGCACCGGTTCAGCAAGCCGGTCGTGCCGGACATCCGTCTGATCAGCGGCGTCGGCGTCGAGGGCGACGCGCATGCCGGCGCCACGACCGCGCACCGCTACCTGGTGCGGAAGGATCCCGGCCGGGCCAACCTGACCCAGGTGCACCTGCTGCCCGCGGAACTGTTCGACGACCTGGCCGAGACCGGGTTCACCCTCGCGCCCGGCGAGCTGGGCGAGAACGTGACCACGCGCGGCCTCGACCTGCTCGGCCTCCCCCTCGGCACTCGGCTGCATCTCGGTGCCGACGCCGTCGTGCAGGTCACCGGCATGCGCAACCCGTGTTCCCTGATCAACGGGCTGCAGCGCGGCCTGATGAAGACCCTGATCGAAACGGATGACGCGGGCCGGGTGACCCGACGGGCCGGCATCATGGGCATCGTCGTCAGCGGCGGCACGGTCACCCCCGGCGACCCGATCCGGGTGGAGCTGCCGGCCGGAGACCACCTGCCTCTCGGCATGGTCTGAGACGTCCATCGCGCCTTCTGGGCAACGACAATACGCCCTGCTATTCTCGGCCTCATCCACCCGTGAAGGAGTCCCCGATGGCCCGCAAGGTGCGCACTGATGATCAGACGATCTCCCGCCTCAGGGCGTACAACATCGTGGCCGGCTCCCTGCATCTGGTGCAGGCGATCGGGTTCGCCTATGTCCTCACTCTCCTGAGCGACCAGGTCACCTTCGCCGTCACCGCCGACTACCTGGCCGGGCCTCCCGGGGTTCCGCTGCCGCCCGAACGCGTGACCCTGTTCGACGTCAACGTCGGCATCGGCGTGGTGGCATTCCTGGCCCTGTCGGCCTTCTTCCATTTCCTGATCTCCTCGCCCTGGTTCTTCGCCCGCTACGCGACCGGACTTCGGCAGAACCACAACTACTTCCGCTGGGTCGAGTACTCCCTGAGCTCGTCGATCATGATCTGGCTGATCGCGCAGATCACCGGCATCACGGATGTCGCGGCCCTCTTCTCGATCTTCGCCGTGAACGCCGCCATGATCATGTTCGGGGCGTTGCAGGAGAAGTACGAGACGCCCGGCAACGGCAACTTCCTGCCGTTCATCTTCGGGGCGATGGTGGGCGTGGTGCCGTGGATCGTCATCCTGATCTATTTCATCGCCCCGGGGTCGACCAGCGAGGCCGAGCCGCCGGCCTTCGTGTACGGCATCATCATTTCGCTGTTCCTCTTCTTCAACACGTTCGCGGTCAACCAGGTGCTGCAGTACAAGCAGGTGGGCGGCTGGCGCGAATACCTGCGCGGCGAGCGCGCCTACATCACGCTGAGCCTGGTCGCCAAGACCGCACTGGCCTGGCAGGTCTTCTCTGGCGCGATCATCCCGGCGCTCTCCTGATCGGGCCTTCCTCCACGACGAGGACGGGTCGGGACGACCGCCGGAATCAGGTGGTGGAATCGTGGAAGGTGCTGAATCGCGGCACGACCGGTTTGATGTTCTCGTTGAGGTGGAAGACGTTCTCCGGGTCGTACTTCGCCTTGACCGTGGCCAGCCGGTCGTAGTTGACCCGGAAGGTGTCGGCGATGCGCACCTGGTCCTCCGAATCCTTGAAATGGATGTAGCGGTCGGGTTCGGAGAAGGGCCGCAGCGCGGTCCAGAAGTCACGCACCCATTTCATGTTCGCCTGGCTGTCGGCGGGGTCGTCCCACATGCACGCGATCGTCGGCGAGAACCGCGTGTGCCGGTAGGGGAACGCCGTCTCCTCCGGGCCGACGCGTTGAACGGCACCGTCGATGGGATGGATATGAACGGACGTGTCCAGGGTGGGCACCATCCGGCCGAAGTCCAGATACGCGGTGATGGCCCCGTCACTGAGCTCGGGCAGGAAGTTGGCCTTCCCGTAGACATGCAGGCCCGAGCGCAGCCCCCCGCCGAAAACCGTGTTGGCTTCGGCGTTAGGGCATCCGCTGCACCATGGCGCCGACGACCGGGGCGACATCCAGGTAGGGCTGCCAGCGTGCCTCCCCCTCCGCGGGGTCCCCGATCCAGATGCCCGCGACGACGCACATCGGTTCGCCGTGCCGTTCGGAAGGCAGGTAGGACGCCGCCGGGCACAGGTGGAACCCGAGAAACGCGCTGAACTCCTTAGGGGCGCTCGCCAGGTGTTCCCGGTAGAACTCCGCCACCGTCCGGGAATCATCGATGGAGTAGAAGATCACGCCCGCGTGCACCATGTCGACCGGATGCAGCCGGTATTCAAACGATGTGACGACCCCGAAGTTGCCGCCGCCGCCCCGCAGGGCCCAGAACAGGTCCTCGTTCTCGATCGCACTGGCCGTGTGCACGGTCCCGTCGGCGATCACGACCTCCGCCGAGAGCAGATTGTCGCAACTCAAACCGTATTTGCGGGCGAGGTAGCCGATCCCGCCGCTCAGGGTCGGCCCGGCGATTCCCTCCGCGCCGTCGAGGCCCCCGGTGGTGGCCATGCCGAATGCATGAGTGGCGTGGTTGAAGCCCGCCCAGCGGGCGCCGCCCTCCGCGCGCGCCCGAGCGGTCACGGGGTTCACTCGTACCCGGTCGTAGTCGGCGAAATCGATGACGATCCCGCCGTCACAGGTGCCGAAGCCCGATGCGCTGTGGCCGCCACCGCGAATAGCGAGATCGACACCGAATTCCTGCGCAATCCTGACGGCGCCGACGACGTCGTCGACACCGGAGACGCGCACAGTGGCCGCGGGCCTCTTGTCGACCAGGTTGTTGTAGACGAGGCGGGCGATCTGGTAGTCCCTGTCCACAGGGGTGATCACCCGCCCCTGCAGGCGAGTCATCAACTGGGGAATCAAGCTATCGGGCACGACGGCCTCCTATGCGAATTCCCCACCAAAGTAACGCCGCCCCGCGGTGGCTGTCAACGAGACGCGGCTCACGGCGGGCCCTACTGACGGCCCTGAACGGGGACTACATTGGGTGCCGTCGGCCTCGGTCGAGGCCGGCATCCGTTGTCGCCGCCCTGGAGGACCCCATGAACGAGTCGAACTCGAGCCGCGCACCCTGGTCGGGGTGCACGAGACGATCAAAATGACCCCGATGAGCGAGTTCATGGGGCGGGCCTTCGGCACCGCGGCCGCCGAACTGGGCAAGCAGGGCGCCTTCCCGGCCGGTCCGCCGATCTCGATGTACCACGGCATGCCCACCGACACCGTGGACGTGACGGCGGGTTTCCCCGTGGCCCACCCGGTCACGCCGACACCCCTGGTGGTCGTCGAGACGCTGCCGGGTGGCCCGGCCATCGAGGCCATCCACACCGGCTCCTATGACACCCTCACCCAGACCTATGGCGAACTCAGCACGTGGCTCCTGGAGCAGAAGCTGGACCTGGCCCCGGACATGTGGGAGGAATACCTGGTCGGCCCCGACACCGAGCCGGACCCCGCCAAGTGGCAGACCCGGATCGTGTTCCCGCTGCGCTGATCCCGGATGTCGCGTCCGAGTGCTTCTTCTTTCGGTGCTTTCGCCTAACGGATGCTTTCGCCTAGCGGATGCCCAGCTGGCGGACCAGCCCCGGCAGGTCCTCCGCCAGGGCGTCCCAGACGAGCTCGTAGTCGACGTCGGGGGCGGCCGCGAGGTAGTCGGCGAGGAACCGCAGCTTCTCCCAGGCCACCAGCGGATACCGATCGCGGTACGCCGTGGGCAGTGCCTGGACGGCCGTCTGAACGTCGATCACGATGGCTCGCCCCTCGAGCCGACGGGCCAGGTCGGCCGGGCCGGCCGGACGGGCCGGGTGGACGAACGACTCGCGGCCGCGACGCGTGATGAGCTCTGCGCGACGCACGAGATCACGGATGTCGGCCAGCAGGGCATCCGTTCGGTCGAAGTCGCCACCCATCATGCGTCAATCATGGCGCAGGATCCGGCGTATTCGGCGACCAGCCGTCGAGGAACTCGAGCACGTCCTGCATCAGGCGAGGTTCACTGGTCACGACCATGTGCCCCTGGCCGGGGTACACGATCGCACGGCCGTTCGGGATCAGCGCCGCCGTCTGCCGGAACAGCTCGACCGGGTAACCGCCGTCCCGGTCGCCGCCGACCACCAGGGTGGGCGCATCGATCTCGCTGAGCCGGTCGCGCAGGTTGAAGCCGTCTTCGGCGTGAATGATGGCCATCATGTCGGGCGTCGCCTTGCCCAGCATGGCCGGGCCCAGGAGCCATCCCATTCCGCCGGACAGCCACCGGGTGAACGCCGAGGTGCCGAGGGTGCGGAACATCTCGAGCCCGGCCCGGCGCGGGCGGCCCGCCGCCACCTCCTCCGCGACACGCGACTGCACCTCCTTGCCCACCGGCCCCAGCTTGTAGGCCGCGGAGACCACGATCAGTCGCTGCACCACGTCCGGGTGGTCGGCGGCCAGCTGCAGGGCGATGCTCCCGCCGGTCGAGATCCCCATCACATCGACCGGCCCCGGAAACTCCAGGCGCAGGGCGTCGGCGTAGTCCCGGGCGATTTCCTTCATCGTGGAGTTCGGGTCGAGGCCGGGGCGCGAGGTCAGCCGCAGGATTCGGTGGTTGGCCGCGAGCGGCATCAGCGTCTGGGAGACGAACATCCGCTCGAAGCCGACCGTCGGTTCATTGTTCTGGCCGAATCCAGGCAACACGACCAGAGGCGTGCCGGTGCCGAACCTCAGGTAGGGCATCCCGCCGAGCAGGGTGCCCGTTCGACGGGCTATGGCGCGCGCATCCGTGCTTATTTTCGTGCCTGTCGTGGCTGTCCTGGGGGGCATCGAAGCGACCCTTCCGTTGATAGTGCGTCGGTGGTTGATAGTGCGTCAGTGAACGTGACGGATGCCGTCGGCCGGCTCCGCGGCAACCGCTGGTGAGCGTACCCGCGCCCCGTGCCCCCCGGAAGAGTCACCCGCGCCCCGGGTGGAGGCCGACCAGGCCCAGCCACTCCAGGATCGGGTCCGGGTCGGCCGTGGCCGCGCGGAACCCGACGTAGCCGTCGGGGCGCACGATCAGCACGCCGGTTCCGGGGCGGTCGGTCAGGCGGTGCAGGTGGATGCGGGCATCCGTCGGCCCCCCGCCCTGCGGCGCCAGGCCCGGATCGGCCGCACCGGCCTGCAGCAGGATGTGCACTCCGGGGCGCGCGAGGAGGGCGTGCAGCCGCACCCGCTCCCCCGCGCAGGTGACCTCGGTGTCGGCGACCCGCGACCCGGGGCGCGGGCCCCGCCCTGAACGCGGAAGCTGCTGGTTTTTCGCCGGCACTGCCGCATCGACCGAGAGCGGGCTGCCCCGGTAGTTCATCCGGAACTGGGACGGCGTGCGTCGCGCGCAGCACGAGCTGGTCGGCCGGGCGCCGCTCCCGCTCGTAGGAGTTCAGCAGCACCGGGCTCGGGCGGACCTGGCCGGCGGCGAAGGCCAGCTTCCAGCCGAGGTTGAGGGCGTCCTGGATGCCCGTGTTCATGCCCTGCCCGCCCGCCGGGGAGTGCAGGTGGGCGACGTCCCCGGCGAGGAAGAACGGCCCCCGCCGGAAATGCGTGGCCAGCCGGTGCTGCAGCCGCACCTGGGCCGACCACGCGACATCCGTGATCGTGGCGGGCAGGCCGGCCTCGTCGACCAGGGCCTGCAGCTCGGCCCGCGGGACTGCGGGTCCGGGCTGCCCGAACGGCAGCGGGGCGGGGCCGGCGGGGCGGGTGGCGAGCATGCGCCAGGGGGCGCGCTCACCGTTCGCGAACAGGAACAGCAGTCCGCGGCGTGCGGCGACGACGTGGGCGCTGCCCGGGTCGAGGGTGTCGGCGGCAGCCCCGTCACCGTCGGACCGGGACTGCAGGCCCAGGTCGGCGAGCACCACCTCCTGGGCATAGTCGCCGCCGCGCCAGGCGCCGACCCGTCCGCGCACGAGGCTCGCGGCGCCGTCGCAGCCGACGAGGTAGCGGTACGCCGCCGCCTCGATCCCCGATTCCCGGCGGATGAGCGCCAGCCGGTTCTCCAACCGGAAGCCCACCAGTTCCGCGCCGCGCTCGATCCGCACCCCGCGCTCCTCCAGCGCCTGCGCCAGCACGGCCTCGACGTCGGCCTGCCGGATCACCAGCAGGTGCGGGAAGGCGGTTCCCGGCAGGTCGAGCTGCCGGGAAGCCACGGCGACCACCCGGGAGCGCAGGTGCAGCCGAACCTCGGCTGCGGTGTCGCCGCGGGCGAGGAGGGCATCCGTCACCCCCAGCGGCCGCAGCACCTCGAGCGTGCGCGGGTGCATCAGCAGGGCCCGGGACGGCCGGAACAGGTCTTGGCGGCGTTCGATGATGCGCACGCGCGCGCCGTGGTCGTGCGCCTGCAGCGCCAGGGCCAGGCCGGTGGTGCCGGCCCCGACGACCAGCACGTCGACGATCCGGTCAGTCACCGCGGGGCCCAGTCATTGCAGGGCCCGGTCACCGCGGCGGCCCGTCAACCGCAGCACCCGGTCACCGCATCGCCGGCACGGGCTGCGCGGGCAGCCATCAGGCTTCGCCGGCCGACCTCGGGGCCAGGGCGCCGGCATCCGTCGCCAGAACGGGATTGGCCAGAAAATCGTCCCGACGGATGCCCGGCAGCACCCGGTAACGGATCGAACCGGGCACGCTGCCCAGCGCCAGCACCCGCCAGAGTGTGCGCGTAGTTCTCCGCGCGTTCCGGGCCGTCCCACTCGTAGATGCCGCGGTAGACGCCGTTCGCGTCGTTGGTCAGCCACAGTTTTGACACGTAACCGGGGAATCCGACCACAGGGGCGTGCTCAGGATGCTCTCGGCGCGGAACAGGGCATGGGCAGAGTCGCTTCGGAGCACGCGCAGCCGGAACGCGACGATCAGCACCGTTGGGTGGAGGGTCGGCCCGCGATCGACGATCGTCTCGCGGTAGACGACTGCCTCGCTGCCGTCGGTGAAGGGCAGCCGGCGCCCCACCCTCTGCCGGGGCAGGTGCACGCGGCGCCGAGCCAGCAGCATCCCTGTGGCGGCGACGCTGCGGCCGACATATCTCACGGTCTGCCACGGCTCGGCCGGTGGTTTCGGCAGGCGATCGGGGTTCATAGGTGCCTCCTGGCTTCATAGGCGATAGGAAACGCGGGTGGAATTGCGGGGCTTTCCGGGGATTCGAGCCCGTTCGGTGCCAGCATAAGGAGGCGGTCTGCACCTGGGAAGACCCTCCCCCGGCCCGATAGGGCGTGACGAATGGGCGGCGGCATCCGTCTTACTAGAGTGACTTGTTCGCAGAATGAAACACCTGACCTCGCTTCCCCGAACGGACGGACCCCATGACGACCACCGACCTCCACAACGACGCCCCGACCGAATCGGCGACCGACAGCCTGCTCGCCGCGGTCATCTACAACCCGGTGAAGGTGAACCTCGACGACCTCAAGGCCGCCGTCGCGGCCGAGCAGACCGCCGCGGGCTGGCCGGAGACGCTGTGGTTCGAGACGTCGGAGGAGGACCCGGGGCAGGGCCCGGCCCGGAAGGCGATCGAGGCGAGGGCATCCGTCATCATCGTGGCGGGCGGCGACGGCACCGTGCGCGCCGTCGCGGAAGAGGTGGCCGGCACGGAGTGCGCGCTGGCCCTGCTGCCGTCGGGCACCGGCAACCTGCTCGCCCGCAACCTGAAGCTGACCCTCGACGACGCCGCGCACTCGCTGCACACCGCCTTCACCGGCAAGGACAAGGCGATCGACGTCTGCCGGATCAAGATCGAGCGGGCGGACCGGTCGGTCGACAAGCACGTCTACCTGGTGATGGCCGGGCTCGGCCTGGACGCCAAAATGCTCGCCAACACCGACGACGGCCTCAAGGCGAAGGCCGGCTGGCTGGCCTACGTGAAGGCCCTGGTCGCCGTCGGCAAGGACGACAGCGAGCTGAATTTCCGGTATCGCCTCGACGGCAAGCCCGAGCAGTCGTTGCGCGCGCACACGGTCATGATCGGCAACTGCGGGTCGCTGCCGGCCAGCATCGAACTCATCCCCGACGCGGCCCTCGACGACGGGGCCTTCGACGTGGTCGTGATGAAGCCCAAGGGCCTCGGCGGCTGGATCCAGATCCTCTCTAAGGTGCTCTGGGAGAACGGCGTACTCAGCCGCACCGCGCTCGGGCGCAAGCTGCGCACCGGCGACGTCGACGCGCTCAACTACGCCACCGGCAAGGAGCTCATCCTGCGTCTGCACCGCCCGGAAGAGATCGAACTCGACGGCGACGGGTACGGCACCGCCGTCGCGCTCAAGACCTGGGTGGAGCCCGGCAGCCTCACCGTGCGAGTGCCGAGCGACGCCGAGTAGGCCGCGGCGCGGCATCCGTCGCCCGTCTGTTCTGCTCGAACGCGCCAGGTGCGCCGCTCTGCGCGTGGCGTACTGCCAGCGAAACGGCGCAGCACGCGCGCGCCGCGGAAACAGCTGTCACCGCGGCGTGCGCAGGCCGAGCCGCACCAGGGCGATGCGCACCACCAGGAACCAGGCCGGCATCAGCAGGCCGTAGCCCAGATAGAACGAGGGAACCACCTGCCGCAGCGCCTCACCGGCGACGCCGAAGACCCCGGCGGCCACTCCCAGCCAGCCGATCCAGCGCGGCAGAGCGCTGTGCAGCATCGCCAGCGAGATGAGCAGGATGCCCGCCGCGGACAGCACACCGACGATGGCCGGGGTGTTGTTCTCTCCCAGGATCGCCTCCGCTGCCGTGGCGAAGCGCGCACGCTCGGTGTCTGAGGTTGCCTCCGAATGGCGGCCGCTCAGGTAGACCAGGGTGAGCGAGCCCCGGCTGGTGACGGGGATGGCCAGGAACGACGCCCAGGACAGGCCGCCGACCACCGCGCCGATCAGAGCCAGGCTACGATTTGTCGGCGCCACCGCCACGAACAGGGCCACGAAGGTGAGCACCGCCAGCATGTTCGGCAGCAGCCAGAGCACCTGCTCGGCCACGTAGACCGACTTGTTCGCCGCGATGAACTCGAGCGTTTCCGCGCCGCCGTCGACCGGTGGCGGCGCCACGGTGTCCAGTGTGATGGCCGCGATCAGCAACAGGATGAAGCCGACGGATGCGCCGCCCGCCACCAGATACAGGGTGCGCCACGAGTTGATGCCCTCGGCCGCCCGGGCGGAGTCGCCCACGGGCCTCACGTTGCGCTCGGTCATGCGGCACCCGCGTCACATGCGGCACCCGCGTCACGTTCGGCACGTGCGTCACGTGCGTCACGTGCGTCACGTTCGGCACGTGCGTCACGTGCGTCACGTGCGTCACGTGCGTCACGTGCGTCACGTGCGTCACCGACGATTCGTTGCATCCCGCCAACTCCCCTGCGCTCGATGGTGCCCGCGGCCGGCGTCGGCCGGCCCGGCACTGCTCGTGACAGTGTGCGCGCGGGAGCGCCCGGGGTCAACGGGTCAGGCTGCAGGCTCGAGGATTCCCCGTCCCGGCCGTCGAACTCGCCTGAGGGGTCCCAAATCGACCTTCCGGAGGCCCGGGAAGGTCGATTTGGGACCCCTCAGCGGCTGGCGGGCGAACCGCCGGGCAGGGTGGCGGACTTGGCGACCGAGCCGATCAGTCCGGTCACGGCAGCGTTGAAGGCGGTCGCGCTGAAATCGCCCTGCAACATGAGCCAGCCCGGTTTCGGTGCACCCTGCTCGTAGAGCACGACGAGCTCCCTGGCCCAGTCGCGCTCGACGCCCCAGAGCACCGCGAAGGGGAGCAACTTCTCAGAGAGCCTAACCAGTTCGACGGTGTCGGGTGCGCCGGCGGCATCCGTCTTCACAGCCGGCGGCGCGTCGTCGGCGCTCTGCACCAGGCGCACGCGGTCTGCCTGGGCGAGCCCGAGGAAGATCTTCAGACCCTTGAGATGGTCGCGCTGTTCGGCACCCGCCTCGGTGAGCTGCGGCGTGGCCGCGGCGAAACGGTTGGCGAGGTAGATGCAGATCGCGGCGATGCCGACGAACGGAACCACCTTGCCGA
Source organism: Cryobacterium sp. TMT4-10 (assembly GCF_004403275.1). Classification (NCBI taxonomy): domain Bacteria; kingdom Bacillati; phylum Actinomycetota; class Actinomycetes; order Micrococcales; family Microbacteriaceae; genus Cryobacterium; species Cryobacterium sp. TMT4-10. Next base: position 16,970 of record NZ_SOGU01000034.1, on the reverse strand, counting down.
GCTGGCCGGATCCCGCGCTCTGCACCACCGCACCGAAGATGACCAGGGTCGGCAGCAGCACGGCGGCCATCACGATGACGATCAGCTTGCCGCCGCGGCCGACCATCAGAGCCCGCCAGCCGCGGGCCGTAACCAGGTCCCTCGCCGCCCTGGGGCAGGAGCGCAGCTGGGCCGCCAGCGCCCGGTCGGTAACCCCGAGTTCGCGCACGCCGCCGACCGCCAGTCCGGGGAACAGCGCCTCGAGCAGCTGGCGTTCCAGGGTGTGCACGCCCTTCACGGTCAGCAGCTGCAGCGTGTAGGCGCCTCCGCCGGCACTGACCGGGAAGGCGAGGATGCGCACCTTGCCGCGCACCGCCAGGCTCACCAGCTGCGCGGCGACGGCCGTCGTCGGCCGATTCACGAGGTCGGCCGCCTCCAGCAGGTTGTAGCCCGTCGGCACCTCGTACCGGGCGATCACGGCGCCCCGGCCCGCGGCGCCGCGCTGTCCGAAGCGGCGACGGAGGTAGGCGGCCGCGACGCCGAGGAGGCTGACGGCCGACAGGATGATGATCAGGGACGTCTCGGCGTCTGCGGTCGGTTGCATGGTGCAGCTCCAATGTCTGGCGGCGCCTGAAGCCTCGACGCGGCGAAACGGCGCCGAGACGTGATGCCCCCACAACAGCCGCTCAGTACAGGCTAGTACGGGCGGTCGGGCCGTCGCGGCCCGGCAACTGCTCTGCTGACGCGGCTGAGGGGTCCCAAATCGACCTTCCGGAGCCCCGGGAAGGTCGATTTGGGACCCCTCAGGGTGGAGCTAGCGGCCGCCGCCACCGCCTCCGCCGCCACCGCCGCCGGAATGCCCGCCTCGGCGAGCTCGAGGTAAACCTTGATGCCCTTGAGGTAGTCGCGCGGTTCGGCGCCGGCCTCGGTCAGTTTCGCCCGGTCCGGTGCCAGCCAGCCGGCCGCGATGACGCAGAACGCGGCGATAAAGACTCACGGCACCACTTCGCCGTACTGCGGGGAGCCGTTGATCAGCGCCATCCCGATCAGGATGACCAGAGCGGGGACCAGCACGACGGACATGCCGATGCCGATCCAGTGGCCGCCGCGGCCGGCTGCCTTGGCCCGCCAACCGCGGGCGATGACCGACAGCTTCGCGGCGTGGAGGAACCCGCTCAGCTTGGTCGCGAGCGTGCTGTTGACGGCCCCGATCTCCCGCGTCACGCCGATCGCCCCGTGCGGGAACAGGGCTGTCAGCAGCTGGCTTTCCTGGGCGTCCACACCCTCACGGGTGAGCAGTTGCAGCGTGTAGTCCCCGCCGCCCCTCGTGACCGGGTAGTCGAGGATGCGCACCTTGCCGCGCACCGCGAGGCTCACGAGTTGCGCGGCGATGGCCGTCTTCTGCCGATTCACGAGGTCGGCCGCCTCCAGCAGGTTGTAGCCCTTGGGCACGCTGTACTGGGCGATGATGGCGCCCCGCCCGCGCGCATCGCGCACCGCGAGCCGGCGATAGCCCCAGGCCGCACCGACGCCGAGGATGCTGACGCCCAGCACGAGGAACGCCAGCACCGTCGCGGGGTCCACCCCGCTGTCGGAATAGCCGCCGTCGGAGTACCCGTCACCGCTGTAGCCGGCCGAGGCCGGCACCTGCAGGAACGTGCCGGGCTGGAACCCGATAGCGACGGTGACGTTCTCGCGCGGACCGAGGGTGCGCTCGGACGAGGCGAACAGCTGGCCGGTGGTGCCGGGCACCGCGGCATCCGGTGTCTGGGTGATCTCGCACCGCGTGGTGTCCGCCTGAACCCCGGAGTAGCAGGCGTAATTGCCGGTGAGGAACTCGGCGATGCCGGGGTCGACGTGCACGCGCGCGGTGACGGAGCCGAAGGGCTGGTCGAACCCGGTGCCGTTGGTGTCCCAGTAGAGTTCGTCGTTCTTGGTGTCGGCGAATGCGCGCACCACGTTCTGCTGCGTGTAGGTGATCGTGTAGGTCTGCGAGCCGCGCACGAACTCGTCGGTGCCGAGCGGCACCTCGGTGATGCTGCCGCGGTCGAGGGCCTCGAAGTTCACGGGCGCACCGGTGGCGTCGGTGACGGATTCGACGGTGGTGTGCAAAGGCACCCCGTTGTAGTCGTTTGGGAGGAGCCGCACCATTCCGCGGTTCTGGTCGAAGTTCGGGAACTTCGCCACGAAGGTTTCCACGGTGCGCAGGGTGGAGTGCCCGGCGTCGTCACGGGAGAGGTAGTAGTCGGCGTCGAAGGAGGTGAACGTGAAGTCGCTGGTGTCCGCGGAGGCGGCCAGCGGCATCCCGAGTGCCAGCGCGGTGGCGACGGCGAGCGCGGCGACTACCCGAACAAATCGCCGCCCGCGTCGCCGCAACGGATGTCTGGTCGGTGCGTTCCCGTGCATGCTGCGGCTCCCCCTGGTTCAACCGGAGCCGGGAGCCTCGCCGCGGCGAAACCGCGCCGAGGCGTGCCGCCCCCGCAACATCCGTTGTCAGAAGGCTAGCGGAGGGTTCCCCCGTTTCCCGCGGTCCGGCCGCAACGCCGCCGCGTCCCGCGCCTTGCACGTTTCCCGCGGTCCGGCCGCAACGCCCCCCACGCAGCGCGCCGAGCCGTGAGTCTGGCCCCATTTGTCGGTGAAAACAGGGGCGCAACTCACGGCTCGGCGAGGTGGTGCGGACGTGTCGGGGTCAGGTCCGGGGGTCAGAGCATCAGTACCAGTTGACGGCCTGCGAGTGCGCCCAGGCGGCGCACGGCGTGCCGTAGGAGGAGGCCTTGATGTACTGCAGGCCCCAGGCGATCTGCGTGGTCGCGTTGGTGGCCCAGTCGGTTCCGGCCGAGGCCATCTTGCTGCCGGGCAGCGCCTGCGGGATGCCGGTGGCACCGCCGTTGGAGTTGACGGCGTCGTACTTCCACTCGGATTCCTTCTGCCACAACTGGCTCAGGCAGGAGAACTGGTCACTGCCCCAGCCGTACTGGCTCAAGGCCATGGCCTGGGCGGTGGCCTTCGCGCCGGCGGGGGTGTTGCCCGCCGCGAGCGACGTGACCCGGTTGGCTTCGGCTGCCGCGGCCGCGGCGACCGCGGCTGCGGCGGCGGCTCGGTCGGCCTCGGCGGCCGCAGCGGCCAGCGCCGTGGTCTCCGTCTTGGTCTTGCTGGTCAGGGACGAGATCTCGTCGAGAGGCAGAACCTCGTAGCCGGCCAGGGAGCTGGTCACCTGGGTGAGGGCGGAGGCATCCGCTTTGCCCTGCGTCGCGGAAAGGACTTGGTTGGCCTGGTCCAGGGCGACGGATGCGTTGTGCTGCGTGTGCGCCTTGGCTATGCCGTGATAGGCGTCGAGCTGTTCGGGGTGCACGCCGGTGCTCTCGGCCAGCGCGGCCGTGGCGGACACGCGGTCCTGGGCGGCGACCGCGGACTGAGTCGCGAACGTGCCGCCGACGACGAGCCCGGCGATGGCCAGCGCACTGCCGGCGAGGATCGCGATGCGGTGCGGCTTCTTGAGCGTGTGGCGGGCGCCGGTGTTGGTGTCGTTGCTGCTGGCCGTGCTGTTGCTGAACTTGTTCTGTGCTGCGAAGCGGATGATTTTTTCTTCGGGTGTTTCTGGCATGTTTGTGCGAATAACCTTCGGGTGACGCAAGCGCGAGCGCTGGTGAGCGCCGGCTCACTGAGCGTCGGGCCTGCGCTCTCGGGGTGCGGCGCAGACGAAGCGTCAAGCATGCCTCAGGTTTCTGAACGAACCCTCACTTATAGCTCGGAAAGTCATGTGTGCCAGGGGCTTGACACCGGCCTGGGCAGTCTATTCGCCGCAGGAGCTGCCCGGGGATGCGGCGGCGAACACCTGATGAGAAGGAAGATTTTCTCGGCGAGCAGGTGCCGCAGCGCTGCGAGGTCGGGCATCCGGTTCTGCTGGGATGTGCACCCCTCAAAGTCGTCGGTTCCCAGGTATTTCAGGGACTCGCCCACTCTTCGCGCCATTCCGACGCCCGCTGGCGGGTGTTGCGCCGGGACCGGGTAGGCGTCAGGCTGGGCGACAATGTGACGGGGCGGCCGAGCTGAGCTGAGCCGAACCGGGCCACTGCCACTGCCACCCACGACGAGGGAGCCCCGATGATCCAGACCGTGCAATCCGCCGACGGAACCAGCATCGCCTACGAGAAGAGTGGATCCGGCCCCGCGCTGATCCTGGTCGGCGGCGCGTTCAACACCCGACAGTCCCCCGGGCCGCTCGTGCCACCGCTCGCCGAGCACTTCACCGTCTACACCTACGACCGCCGCGGCCGCGGGGACAGCACCGACGTGGCGCCGTATGCCACCGACCGCGAGGTCGAGGATCTCGCCGCCCTGATCGACGCGGCCGGCGGGACCGCGATGCTGTACGGGCACTCGTCGGGTGCCATCCTGGGGCTGCTCGCGGCGGCGAGCGGCCTTCCGATCACTCGCCTCGCCGCATACGAGCCGCCCTTCACCGCGGAGGAGCGCGGGTCGGGGCCCCTCGATGGCTGGGGAGCAAGCGTGCAAGCCGCCTTGGATGACGGCGACCGCGCCCGGGCCGCCCAGCTCTTCATGCTGGGCACGGGTGCCGATCCGGCGATGGTCGCGGGGATGTCCGAGTCGCCCTGGTGGCCGGGCCTGCTGGCCATTGCGCACACCCTCCCATACGATCTGGCCCTGACCGGTGATGGCCTGGTTCCCGCCGGCCGCTTGGCGAGGATCCCCGTTCCCGTCCTCGTCGTCGTCGGGGGCGACAGCCCGCCGTGGGCCGCCGCAGCCGCCGGGGCGGTGGCGCGCGCGGTGCCCGGCGCCACCCAGGTCACCCTCGACGGGCAGACCCACAACGTGGATGCCGCCGCGCTGGCCCCGGTGCTGATCGACTTCTTCGGGTAGCCAGCGCCGCGTCTGCACCGCCCGATGCGATGCGCGGGGGCTGCGCCGCTACGCGGGTGGCGTGCCACGCGCGCAGCGGCGCAGCTACCGCGCGACGGCTACCGGCGCTCGAATCAGGCGTGCACGGGCGCGGCTTCCGGCAGGCCTACTCCCCCGCGGCCGCCGGGCGGCGGGTGAAGAAGGCCGCGGGGATCGCGAACAGCGAGATCACCGCTCCATAGAGGAACGCGGCCTGGATGCCCGCGGCGGTGGCGGCGACATCCGTGGCCCCGGTGGCCAGCCGCGACGCGGCGACGGATGCCATCACCGTCACGAACAGCGCCGTGCCGACCGCACCGGCGAGCTGCTGCACGGTGCCCACGACCGCGCTGCCGTGCGAATACAGCGACGGCTTCACGGCGGCGAGGCTCGCGGTGAACAGCGGGGTGAAGAGCAGGGCGAGTCCGAAGCTGAGGGTGACGTGGGCGGCGAGCACGAGCCAGGGCGAGCTGTTCGCGTTCAGCGGCGTCATGCCCCAGAACACGGCGCTGACGATGCTGGAGCCGGTGATCAGCAGCCGGGTAGGCCCGGACCGGTCGTAGAGGCGCCCGACGAACGGGGCGAGCAGCCCCATCAGGAGACCGCCCGGCAGCAGGAGCAGGCCCGCCTGCAGGGCGCTGAGGCCGAGCACGGTCTGCGTGTAGATGGGCAGCAGGATGATGGTGCCGAACAGGGCCATCATGCTGATCGCCATCGTCACGATGCCGAACGTGAACGTGCGCGAACGGAAGGTGCGCAGGTCGAGGAGGGCGGCATCCGTGCGCTGGAGTACCAGCTGGCGCAGGATGAACAGGGTGAGTGCGAGGGCGCCGCCCAGGATTGGCAGCCAGCCCTCGACCGACGCGATGCCGCCGGATGCGGTGCCCAGGTTGCTGAGGCCGTAGACGAGCCCGCCGAAGCCGAGCGCGGACAGCAGCACCGAGACCACGTCGATCGGCATCGTGCGCGGGGTGGTGACGTTCTTCATCAGGATGCCGCCCACGAACAGCGCGGTGAGGGCGATCGGCAGCACGAGGATGAACATCCAGCGCCAGTCGAGCACGCTGAGGATGGCGCCCGAGATGGTGGGGCCGATGGCCGGGGCGACCGAGATGACGATGGAGATGTTGCCCATCATGCGGCCGAGGTGGGCGGGCGCGACGAGGGTCATCACCGTGGTCAGCAGCAGCGGGAACATGATCGCCGTGCCGGTGGCCTGCACGACCCGGGCGGCCAGCAGCACCTCGAAGCCGGGCGCGACCGCGGCGATCAGGGTGCCCGTACTGAACAGCGTCATGGCCGCGATGAACACCGGCCGCGTGTTGAAGCGCTGCAGCAGGAACCCGGTGATCGGGATCACCACGGCCATCGTGAGCATGAACGCGCTGGTCAGCCACTGCGCGGCGCTGGCCGTGATCCGCAGGTCGCTCATCAGGCGCGGCAGGGCCACGCCCATGATGGTCTCGTTCAGGATCACGACGAAGGTCGAGATCAGCAGCAGGGTGATGACGAGCCGGTTACGGATGTCGGTGGCCGCGTCGGCGGCGGATGCGTCGGCCGGGTGCGCGGCGGCATCCGTGCTCGTGGTGTCGATGTTGGTGCTGGCGTTGTTGTGGCTGGCGGCGGTGGCGGTTTCAGCCATGCGAAGGTCCCGTCGGGGTCGTGCGGTCAAAACGACGTGCGGTCAAGAGGTGGTGAGGCGGTCGCTCCGGGCCGGAGCGTGGTTCATAGAGGGGGAACCCTGGCGGAGCGGGATTCATTCCGCGCCGCGTCGCGCCGGTTTTCGGGAGCCCCGGCCCGCATTCTGGGGAGCGGTCTCGGCGAGTGTCGCCGTTTGCGCCGAGAGTCGCCAACCCAGCGGCGATTCTCGGCAGAAACGGCGACTCTCGGGCGTCGGCACGGTCGCTACGCCCGGTCGGCGATCGCCCTACCCGATCCCCAGCTGAGCCAGCAGCCGCGAAAAGTCCGTGACTAGGGCATTCCAGACGATCTGATAGTCGGTGTTCGCGTAGTCGTGCGTGACGAACCGGCGAGCAGCGCATCCGTTAGGTCGAATTCGCGAGTCATCCCGTGGCCCGAGTACCTCACAGCGGAACGGCCTCGGCGACCGCCCGGTCCCGAATGGCGCCTTCGGCCCGGTCGCTCATCACATATGTGCACGCCGAGGAGACTCTCGAGGTCGAGGACGAGTCCGGCCGCATCGAGGAGGGACGCCGCGGGGTCGAAGGTGACGAGGAGATCGATGTCGCTGCCGACGGCTTCCGTGTCCCGGGCGATGCTGCCGAAGACCCGCACGTTGCCGGCGCGGCGACGGCCGGCGAGTTCGAGCACGCTGTCGCGGTTGCGACGCAATACAGCCGCCGGCCGTTCGGCGGTGGCGGCCAGGATGCGGGAGAGGGTCCCGGGCCGAGGTTGCACGCGACCGGCCTCGTAGGCGGAGAGATTCGGCTGCGGCACTCCGGCGCGCGCGGCCAGCTGGCTCTGCGAGAGTCCGGCCCGGGCGCGCGCCTCGAGAATGCGGCTTGACGTGCTCATGCCGGAACTTTAGCTCCGGGCTATAAGGGGGGGGGGCTCGACGCCGCGCCCATGCATAACTCCTGCAAATCGGTGAGTGTTCCCGCACGTTCAGCGTGATTTCGCGGGTGAGGAAACTGGAGGTGCAGAATCTGCAGGAATTATGCACGACTCGCGCGGGTCACCGCACCGGCGTTCGCGCTTCACCGGACTGGTGTTGAAGTACGACTGCTCGAGCAGGTGCAGAACCCGTACGTGCGCTAGTCGACGCGCAGGTCGTCCAACAGATCCGCGAGCACCGACTCTTCCTCCACCCGCAGCCGCAGTTCTTCCATCGCCCCGGAGAGCCCTCCGTCCCAGGGGGTGTCGCCAACGGCACCCGAGAACACCGATGTGGAGAGACTCGACGCGCACGCGCTGCGGTAGTCGGTCTCGCCGAAGCGCCACGGCGTCCACGGCACGCTGCGAGCAACCGTGCGCGCGATCGAAAGTCCGCCGGCGTCGAAATCTCCGTGGTAGCGCAGGCGGGCGCCGCCGTCGACGAGCTGGGTGAGCAGACGGATGACTGCAGCTCCCGGCTGTCCATTGACGCAGACGAGAGGGACAGCGCCAGCGCTTGCGCCGAACCGGTCGGCAGCCGCAGCGATGACCGCCGGGTTCTCACAGACCGACACGAGCAACGGTGCGCGGCCGATGTCGTCCACCGCCAATTGCCGGTAGGTGAGCACCGCCGGCTGACCTGCCTCACCGAGCGCCGCGAGGGCGCGGGCCGTCGGCGAGGTCAGGCCGCCCGGCAACCCGAGGGCCAGCACGGTCGAGGACAATTCGTCCACGACAACCCCACAGGACTGCCAGGCGTCCCGCCTCCACCGAGAGCCGGTCCCCGGCGACTGGCCGGTCGCTGCCGCCGCAAGCCCGACGGCGAGCGGTCCGAGCGGGGTCTTCGGGTCGAGGGCATGCGCATCGCCGAACAAGCGAGCCGCGAGAACGCCGAGCGGCACCCCCTCCACCGGCAAGGCCCGCGCGAGCACGCCGAGCTGAAGCGACATCTCGTGGGCTGCCGCGGCGGATGCCGTCGCTCGCCGCAACGCTCCCGACCTGTTCACGTTCTCCACCCACCCGGAGAGCTGGGGCCGATCGTTGGCGATCAGACGCAACGCGTCAGAGACCTCATGCCAACTCTCCCGCTCCGCCCGACGCACGTCCGGGCCCACGATGGGGCCTACGAGCGCAACGACCGCGGATGCCAGCCCAGCGGGCCACGCATCGCGCCGCAGCATCACGTCAAGCTGGTCAAGCGACACGGACGCCGACGAGCCCGACCGGACAGGTCGTCCGATGAGGCGGCCAGCCGCCATTCGTTCTGCCGTGCTCGCGCCCTGCTTCGTCACGGTTCCCTCGAGCGTGCCCTTCTGCTCCAACCGGGCACGCATCCGTTCCAACAGCCAGGCCGTCTCCGGCGAGCCGAGCAGGCGCCTGATCCTGTCTGTTCCTTCGGCAGACGGGCTCACCACAGCCCCCCGTCGGCAGCTGCAGCATCGACCGCGACCGCATCGACGACAGCCGTGCGCCGGCGACCGTCCCACCTCCACCGTTGGACATGAACCGCGTCGCTGCCGTCGAACCGGGTCAGCTGGGAAATCGCGAGTCCGGGCACTTCCGCGTAGCATCCCCACTCCCGTTCGCTCGTCATCACCACGTCGAGGTCGAACTCCGCCAACAGCCCCAGGCAACTCGCTCGCGAGTTGTCGTCGACGCCCGCGAAGGCCTCGTCGAGCATGATCAGGCGGGGAGCGTTCGGGTTCGTTGCGGTTCGGTAGTGCGATGAGGCGGCGGCGAAGAGGGGGATGCTCGCCGCGAGCACCCGCTCACCGCCGGAAGCCGGGCCGGTGGCGGACTTCCACGAGCCGCCCTGCTGGCGCTCGACGGTGAATTTGTGCCACCGGCGATAGTCGAGCGCTTCGCCGAGGTGGTCGTACCAGTTCCCGGCCTCGTCGGCGTCGCGAACCTCCCCGATGCGAGCCTGAAGGAACGCGCCCAGCGCCGCCCGGTCCTCCTTGTCCCACACATCGGCGCTGGTCGAAAGCAGCCGACGGGTCGCGATGAGTCCCGTGGGGCCGTCCGAGCGCGGTTTCCACAGCACCCGGAGGATCATGCCGGTTGTGGTGGGCCGTGAACGCAGCTCCTCGTTGAGCTGCACGATCTGCCGGTCGGCATCCCCGATCAGCTCAGACAGCTGCGCCCCGACCTCGGTGACGAGATGCGACTCGATGATGTCGCGCTCTCTCGTGCTGAGCAGGAGCAGGTGCTGCTCGATCTGGCCGCCGAGTTGCTGGGCGAGTTCAACGAGCAGCATCTCCCGGCCGCTGAAGGTGACGACGACTCGCACGCCGTCATCGTTGGGGTAATAGGCCGCCTCATGCCCGTGCCGACCCAGCGACCGCTGCAGATCGGCGAACTCGGTGAACACCTGCGATTGCAGCCGGCTGTACCGCTCGTCGGATGCGTCGAGGTCCGGCATTGCCGCGTCGATGGCGCGGGCGAACTGCACGCCCTTCGTCACCGTCCAGTCCGCTTCGCCGCCGGCGTCCGGTTCGACCACGCCAAGATCGGCCAGGGCGGCGACCTGCACCAGCCCCAGCGTGGTGGTACGCCGCAGCGCCGCGACCGCATCGACCCGAGCGGAATGAGCGCGGTCCTGATCGCCACGGATGCCGCGCAACCGCTCCAGGAGACCCGCCTGGCGCTGCCCCTCGACTCTCTCCGTGTCGACCAGACAGCGCAGTTCGGTGACGATCGCCTTCAAGCGATGTTTTACCTGGGCCACCCGATCGCGGTAGCCCTGCACGTCGGCGCCGAGCCGTCCGCGCAGCGTGGCCAGGTAGCTCCGGCTGCGGGTCAGTTCGGCGGTCGCCGCCTCCCGCTCGTCCGCCGAACGCACCCGTTCTGCAAGCGCGGCGGCGAGCCAGGTTTCGGCACGCGCGAGCTGACGAGCCACCTCTGCACGACGCTCCACCTCGCGCCACAGGTCTGCGGCCCGCTTCTCGTACTCGGTCAGGGACGCCCCGAGCCCCCGGATCATGTCGACATCCGTGGGCAGCCGCAGTGATGCGGCATCCGCCGCGAGCTCCGCAGCAGCTTCGTCGCGCGCTCGACCGGCGACAGCGTTCTGTTCTCGCGCCTCCTCGCGTTCGACCGTGCACCGCGCAACGTGATCGGCCGCTCGTGCGGCCGCCCGGTCCGCTGTCTCGAGTGCCGTCGGATGCGGCACCGAGGTCTGCTCCCGCTCGACGACCCGCGCCCGCGCTGCGAGACCCTCGAGGTCAGCCGTGAGGCCACCCTGCCTCGCGGCGATCAGGTCGAGCTCGGAGTGCGCCTCTCTCAGCCGCTGTTCGCGCGCCGCTTCCCGTGCGCTCTCCCCCACATATCGAGCCGACTCAGTCGACCAGGCGCCGCGGGCCGAACCCAAACGATAGCTGCCGGTCAGGCCCACCCAGACCGGAGCCTGGTCACCGTCCACATCGCTGTCGGCCACGGCGATGGCGCGCAGGACCGCCTCGATCGCGTCGACCGTCACCGCAGAGCCTGCCGGCGGCTCGGCGACGAGTACGGATTCAAGGGTGCGAGCGGATGCCGCGCCCTCCGACGGTCGCAGCAGCAGCTGTCCATCGAGGGGCTCGCGCAGCTCCCCACCGGGCATCACCACGGCCGTGAGCAGCCCGCTGCCCTCGAGGGCCGCCTCGAGGCCGGCCCTCGAGGCGGCGTCGAGGTCATCGCGGAAACTGACCGCGCGCCAGAGCGGAATCGAGCCCTCGGGTGCGACGGCGCGGGCCGGTGGAAGGGTCGGCTCCACCACCTGGCCCCGCTCGAGTCCGGCGATCTCGGCGCTCAACACCGTGTACTGGGCCGCGAGGGTCTTCAATTCATGTTGCGCGGCGGCGCGCTGAAGCTGCAGTTCGGACTGCACGCGCAGCGCGTCCACCCGCAGGGCGCCGATGGCGGGGTTCTCAGCCGTGCGGTGGCGCACCCAGTCTGTGAAGGCACCGAACGCGTCATCGGACACGGCGAGCTCGGTCAACCCGGCGAGTACGATCTCGACGTCGGAGATGTAGGAGTCGACGTCGATCTCGACCGCGGCATCCGCGAGCGAACGTACGTCGGTCGCCTCGGCGAGACGGGTCTCGGTTTCGGCCTCGCGTGCGGCCGCAGCCGCCGTGCGCGCCTCCGCCTGCTGCAGCGCGGCGATCAAGGCGACCACCCGCTCGAGCGCGTCGCGCAGGCGAGCGACTCGAGCGGCAGCCGCGGCACGTTCGTGCTTGAGCGCCGCCTCGAGCCCTTCAGCAGGCAGCCCGTCGAGGGCACACTGATCGTGCACGAGTCGCGCGTCCAGGGCCGCGGCCATCGCGGCGGCCCCTGCGTGGCGCAGCCGCGCCTCCGCTGCCGCGACCGCGGTGCGGTCTTCCGCGGCCTCCGCCTCGGAGGTGCCGACTGCCGCATTCGCGTGCTCCAAGCGTTGCTCGGCGGAATCCGCCCTCTCCCCGGCAGTGGCGGCCGCAGCATCCGCCCGCTCGAGGAGGACTTCGCTCTGGGCGTGCTCACTGTCCCGCAACGCCTCTTCCTCGGCATCCAGCGTGCCGCGTTCAGTGCGGAGCTCGGCGCTGGCGGATGCGACGCCGGCCAACGATTCCTGCAGCCGGTCCAGCTCCGCGGTCACCTCGAGGATGGCGCGCCCGTACTTGTCGTGCTCGGACTGTTCGCGGCGCGGACCGGCGGCCTGCCGTTTGAGCATCACCTGCGCGTACCCGCGGTAGTGATGGAGGAAACCCTGCACCGCCTTCTGCGCGGCCGCGAGCTGCTGCACCTCGTCGCGCTCCTCATCGAGCGATCGCAATCCGTCGGCCACCGACTTGATGACATCGTCACTGACCGGGGTCAGGGCGCGAGTCAACGCCTCCGACAGGGCGGCCTCGCTCGGTTTCTTGGACAGCTGCGGAGCGCGGATCTGAAGCAGCAGCTCGATCAGCTCCGCGTAGCGCCGCTCGCCGAGGCCGAACAGTTTCGAGTCCACCGCCTGCCGGTATTCGGCTTTGGTGTCGTAGACGCGCCCAGTGTCGCCCAGGGCCTGGGCGAGGCGCTCGCGACCGAGCGCGAGACGGCTCCTGTCGATCAGGTCGAGCGTCTCCCCCACGCGTTGTTGCGTGACGAAGAACCAGTGCTTGGTGATGCCCCGGCCGCGCGCAGCCTTGAGACCGGCGCCGATCGTGACGAATTGCGGCTCGCCGGCATCGTCGATGCGGCCGAATTCCAACCAGCTGTAGCCGAGCCGCTCGCTGTTCGGGTGCTCGTCGCCGAGGAGCAGGTTCCACTCCATGCGCTTCTGCCGGTCGCCATCGGGTTCAACCCGTTGCGGTGACAGGTCGCCGTCGAGCAGGAACGGCAAAGTCAGAGCCAGCACCTTGGACTTGCCCGCGCCGTTGTTGCCCCGGAGCAACAATCGGCCATCGACGAAGGGGAACTCTTCGTTGTCGTAGTAGAACAGGTCGACCAGGCCGAGGCGCTGCGGCTGCCACCGCGCGCTGGTCGGAACCGGCAGCGAAGAGGTCACGGTCTCCGGGTCGCTTTCACCGGCGCTGAGGGATGGTGCGATGTCGAGGGTCACTGCTTTCGGGCTCCGATTATTGTTGGTGCAGCCAGGGCGAATCGAGCGAGGGCGGGCAGCACGCGGATGACGTCACCGTCACGGGCCACGAGACGAAGAGCGAGGAGCCGGCCGAGAGCCGTCTCGACCAGTTCGGATGCGGCTTCCGCCGCGCCCTTGCGCCAGTACCTGGCGTAGTCGGGGGCAATGGATCGGACATGCACCACAAGGGTGTCGACACGGGACTCCGCCGCCCCGGACTGCGCCAGCAACTCAGCCAGCAGTAGGGTGACGTGGCCCTCGGTGCCCTTCTCAGGCATCCGCACGTCGCTGAAATCGTCATCGAAGTCCACCATGGCGATCCCTTCCTGACGGATCTCTGCGACCAGCCCGGTGCATTCGGTGATGCGGCGGCAGATCAGTGCGCGTTGGCTGCGCAGGTATGCGGTCTCCTCCTCGGTGAGCTCGTCGAGGTAGAGCACGGGATCGTCGAGCAGACGCCGGGTGAGGGTGTGCCGCAGGCGCAGATTGCGCAACTCAGCGGTCGGGGCCGTTCCCCGATCCCGCATGCCCGCGGTGCGTTCGCTGAAAGCCGTGGCGGCGATGGTCGACGGGCCCCGCCGGGTGACCAGCAACTGCGACAGCACCCGTCGAGACACGTCATAAAGCGCATCGCCCGCGTTGCGCACGAATTCCTCTTCATCGCCCGCGACCCGGGCGAGCACGCCCCACTCCAGGAGCAGCTGCACAGCGGCGACGAGGTCGCTGCGCTCCTCCCTGGTGCCCAGCTCGAACGCGAAACCCGCGGCGACGAGTTCGGGGGCGGCTGCGATGACCATCACCTGTTCCGCCAGGCGCCCGAGCGCGATCTGGGTGTCACTGCGTTCGAGAACGGACAAGCTGAGCATGAGGAGCACATACCTGCGGCGCGAGAACGGCATGCCGCCACGGCGGGCGGCGAACGGATGCGTCGCGTCCTCCAGCGAGGCCGGCTCGCGTTCGAGCCGCACCACCTCACTGTCGACGTGCAGCGCCCACCCGGTGTTGATCTCGAACCATTCCGTGAGGGTGCTCGCGTGTCGGCGCACGAGACGATACCGGTCCTCGTCGGTGGACCGGATGAGCGGGTGGCGCAGCAGGAGGCGCGCCGCCCTCTGCTGGTCGTCTACGGCCGAAACGCTCATGTCACCTCCGCGAGTGCAGCCGCGGCGTGCGCGCCCCGGGTGCGCTCATCGCGCTCTCCCTCGATGTCCGAAACGGGCTCTCCGGCGGAGGCTAGATCGGCGCCGTCCGCCATGAGGTCAGTGATGCGCACCAGGTGATCGGGTCCGCGGAGGGTGCCTCGCTCCGTCTCGAGCGCGACGAAGCCGGCCTCGGACATCGGTGTCAGTTCGATGCTCATGGTGCCATCGCTGGACGCGGTGTGAATCGGTCCCCCGTCCGGCGGACGGGCCACGAGTGCGTCGCCGAGGAGGGTGAGGAACAGTCCGAAGGCCGTACTGTCCAGCCCGGCGAGCGCGCTTAACTCAACCGTGCCGCCCGTCGCGAGCCTCTGGCGGGCGGCAGCGATCTGTTCGGACTGCTGTCGCACCTGGAGGGCGATCAGGGCCCGGGCAGCCGAGCGGTCGACTACCTGGTTCGGGCGTCCCTTCCGTTCATAGGTGCCGGTCTTTCGCAGTTGCGGGGAGATTTCGATCGGTGGGGCATCCGCCCAGGGAGCGCCGACGAGCGTCGCATCGTCGCTCCAGTGCTGCCAGGTTTCGGAGTCGACGGTCAAATGCCGCGCAGAGTAGAGCCCGAATGCTGCCCGCGCCAGCCGGTGCCGGTGGTCGTCGGTGGGTGCCTCCTGGAACCACTGCGCGAGCCGCAGGTAGTCGGTGGACCGGTCTGAGCGCCCGGAGCGTCGGGCATTGACCGCTCGCACAGCGTCGAGCAGCGCGGGGATCGCGGCGAGGGCCGCCATCCGCAGGAGCTTGGCCTGGCTGTCGCGACCGTTGCCCGAGAGGAACCATGATCGCAGGCCCTCCCAACGATTGGTCCAGACGGCGTAGTGGCGGGCTGCTTCGACCAACGACTGCGCATCGTCGGGGTCGGGGGCTTCGGCGGTCGCGTCCCGGTCGGCAAGGGCCCGGAGGGCACGATCAACATTCTCGCTGCCGGCTCTAACCAGTAGTTTCGCGATTTGCGGTCCGCGCACCGTGAGGTCCTGAATGAATCGTTCAAGGTACTCGACCAGTCGGGACTTGTAGGCAACGAAGGCGGCCTCGTCGGTTTCGGTCAGGTCGATGGTGCGCTGCAGCGACGCCATGAACGCGCTCGCGTTATCGGCGAGTTCGGTGAACCGCATGGTTAGCGCGGCCAGGGTTTGCTGCAGCATGCCCAGGTCGAGGGCATCGGCCTCGATGAGCGTGACGAACTGGTGGAGCGTCACCGCGATGTCTTCGAGGGCGACGCTCTGCAGGGCGCCCCGGCGCCCGAGGGTCTCCTCGAATCGCTCCAGGGCGCGCTCGGCGGCCTCGCCCGCTTGGCTGAGTTGGAAGAGGTGGCGCTTGCGATAGAAGTCCTCGACGTGAACGACTCGCCCGGTGTCGGGCGAGGCCAGGAGATTTCCCCAATCCGCCAGGGAGTCCAGGGCGGCGGTGACTGCTTCGATGGTCAGCGCGTCGCCAGGATCTGCGCCATCCGCCGCGGCGTCTCGCCGAAGCTGGCTGAGCACGTCGTCTGGCCGGAGGTGAACCTGAAAGCGCTCTTTGGCCGTCACGAATGCACCCAACACCCGGCGATAGGCGTCACTGTTCTGCGCGTTCAGGTGGCTGAACACGCTGAAGTCAGGTGCGGTCTGGCCCCGAGCGGACACCTCGCTCACCTCCCCTTCACTCGGCTTTGATCAGAACAACTCACAGTCCGTGACTCGTCACGGTGATGACCCCGAATTCATCATGCAGCATTCCTCTGACATGGGCGGTCACATAACTCTGTAGACCAGAATGGGGTATCGATTTTGGAGGGATCATCACAGACGCATCTTTCAAGCCTATTTCCATCTTTTTGAAATTCAAAAAGACGCTAATACTCTTGCTATGGATCTTTGCGCCCGTCAAGTTATTGAGACAATCTGGTGTGTTTTTCTTCTACGCCGCAGCCTTGTGGCGGCGGTCGTGGTGAGCGGCCAGCGCGGCGGCCGGTTGTAGTCCTCCGTTGTGCCAATGAGGGCGACGCCGGTTCTACCAAGATTCGATGTATTCCATCACCGCGGTCCTCGCGGCGAGGTGGTTTTCGAAGTCGCGCTGGTAGTACATTTCCGTCTTCAAGTGAGAGAAAAAACTTTCCGCAACAGCGTTGTCTCAGCACACGCCGATGGCTCCCATCGACTGCGTGACCCCGTTCCCGGCGCACCATTTCTGGAACTCACCCGAGGTGTATTGGGCGGATTCAACCGGTCGTCGCAACACCGGTGCTTGCGGTCAACAGTAGCTCGTTCATCGCTTCGGCTGGCGTCTTGAATCCGAGTGTCTTACGAGGGCGTTCGTTCAGGGTCTTGGCGACGCCGTCGAGATCGTCCAGGGCGTAGCGGGTGAAGTCGGTGCCTTTGAGGAAGTACCGGCGCAACAGCCCGTTGGTGTTCTCGTTGCTGGGCCGCTGCCAGGGCGAGTGGGGATCGGCAAAGTAGATCGGCAGCCCGGTCTGGATGCGGAGTCTGGCGTGTTGGGCCATCTCGGCACCCTGGTCCCAGGTCAATGACTTGCGCAGGGTCTCGGGCAGACCGGTGATGGTTCGGGCGATCGCATCACAGACGGCGTCGGCGCCGTGTCCGGCTGTCGCGGGCCCGTTCTTCACCTGAGCGCCGATCATCTTGTGCTCGTCCATCGGAGACCGGTGCAACAGCATCGTGAACCTCGTGGTGCGTTCGACCAGGGTACCGATCGCGACCCCGCCCAGT
>NZ_SOGU01000024.1:0-18645 GCF_004403275.1 Cryobacterium sp. TMT4-10 | reverse complement strand
GGTGCAGCACGGCGGCGCGCTCGGCGCCGGGGCGCTGGCCCCAGGCGGCGCCGCCGGCGGCCGCGGTCTCGATCAGGCGCTCCAGCTGGGCGGCGTCGCTCACGCGCGCGGCGGCGATGGTGTCCAGCCCGAGCCGGGAGGTCTCGACCTGGTTCAGGATGCGACGGCCCCAGGCCCGGTTCGCGGGCAGGGAGGGGTCGGTATCGGGTTCGTTGTGGAAGCTCGAGGCTCCGGGCGCACCAGGTGCACCGGGCGCAGTGAGCAGGCCGAACGAGCCGAGCGAGCCGCGGGTGAGCCCGAGGACGGCTGCGGTGAGGCCCTCGTCGGGCTCCTCCTCGCCGGCTTGCACGTCGCCGTGCTCGGGGGCTTCGAGCTGGTCGACGGCCGAGCGGTCCTGCCGGCGGTTGGGCCGCGGCACCTCGGCGTCGAGGGCCTCGAGGGAGGCGAGGAAGCGCTGCTTCTCCCGCTCGAACAGGGCCGGGGAGCTGGTGAGTTCGAACACGGCCGACATGAAGTTGTCCTGGCTGGCGTTCTCTTCGAGGCGGCGGATCAGGTAGCTGATCGCCACGTCGAATTCGGCCGGGTTGACGACCGGCGTGTAGAGCAGGAGGCGCCCGACGTCCCGGCTGACGGCCTCCGCCTGGCTGGTGGCCATGCCCAGCAGCATCTCGAACTCGACCCGGTCGTCGACGCCGCGCTTCTTGGCGAGGAGGTGGGACCAGGCCACGTCGAAGAGGTTGTGGCCGGCGACGCCGATCTTGACGGCATCCGTGTTCTGCGGTGTGAGGGCCCAGCTGAGCACGCGCTTGTAGTTCGTGTCGCTGTCCTGCTTGGTGGAGTAGGTCGCCAGCGGCCAGTCGTGCACGGCCGAGTCGACGTGTTCCATGGCCAGGTTGGCGCCTTTGACGATGCGCACCTTGATCGGTGGGCCGCCGGCGGCTCGCCGGCCCTGGGACCAGTGCGTGAGTCCCTGCAGCGCGCCGAGCGCGTCGGGCAGGTAGGCCTGCAGCACGATGCCGGCCTCCAGGTGCAGCAGCTGGGGCTGGTCGAGGATGCGTTCGAACACCGCGATGGTGAGGTCGAGGTCGCGGTACTCCTCCATATCCAGGTTGATGAACTTGGGGGCGGGCGACGCGGCCGCGAGCTCGTAGAGCGGGGTGAGCCGCTCGACGACCCGGTCGACGGCCTCGTCGAACGACCACATCGAGAGCTGGCTGGCGATGGAGGAGACCTTGATCGAGACGTAGTCGACGTCGTCGCGGGCGAGCAGGGCGCGGGTGCCCTCGAGGCGGCGGAGGGCCTCCTTCTCGCCCAGCACGGCCTCGCCGAGCAGGTTGATGTTGAGCCGGTTGCCCGACTCGCGCAGGTGCCGGATCGCGGGGCCGAGCTTGTCCGGCGTGGCGTCGACGACGAGGTGCCCGACCATCTGGCGCAGCACCTTGCGCGCGGCCGGGATGACGACCCAGGGCAGCACCGGGCCGAGCACGCCGCCGAGCCCGATGGCGCCGCGCATGTAGGAGGGCAGGAATCCGGGCGCCTTGCGGGCGATTTTCTGCAGGTTGTAGCCGGCGACCATGAGGTCTTCGGGGCGCATGACGCCGTCGACGAAGCCCACGGTGAAGTCCAGCCCGTTCGGGTCCTTTAGCACCCCGGCGAGGCGTTCGGCCGACACGTCGGCGGGGATGGTGGCGCTCTCGGCGAGCCACTTCTGCACCAGCACGACGACCTCGCCGCTGAAATCTTGCTGCACGGATGGCGTGGGGTTGGTCATGGTCACGAGGCTAGCCTTTCGTTCGCGGCGGATCTCTCCGGCTCGCGGTCGCTGGGCGAGCGGGCAGGGGAATCTCTCCACAGTCTGAGGCCGCCATCCGATTAGCAAAAGCGACTCTTCCTAATCGATATTGATTAGAATTATTGATGAATCGACCGGGGTGGCCGGTTCGAGCGAAGGGCAGACGGATGCTGGATGTCAAGCGGTTGCGCCTGCTGCGGGAGTTGAAGATCCGGGGCACCCTGGCCGGGGTCGCCGAAGCCCTCTCCTACAGCCCGTCGGCGGTGTCGCAACAGCTCGCCCTGCTGGAGAAGGAGGCCGGCGTCGAGCTGCTGCAGCGGGTCGGGCGGAGGGTGCGGCTCACCCCGCAGGCCGAGATCCTGGTCGAGCACACGACGCACCTGCTGGAGCGGCTCGAGGTGGCCGAGGCGGACATGACCGCGTCGCTGACCACCGTGTCCGGCACGGTGCGGGTGGCCGTCTTCCAGTCGGCGGCGCACGCCGTCATCCCGCAGGCGCTCACCCTGCTGGCGGAGGAGTTCCCCGACCTCCGGGTGGAGATCACCGAACGCGAGCCGGAGGCCGGCCTGTTCGAGGTGTCCGCGCGGGACTTCGACCTGGTCATCGCCGAGCAGTACCCGGGGCACACCCGGGCGCACCGGCCGGACCTGGACCGGGTCAACCTGGCCTCGGACGCGCTCCGCCTCGCCGTGCCGCACGCCAGGGACGGGCGCCACGCGGCGGCGGCGCTGGAGGACGCGGCGACCCTGCCCTGGGTGATGGAGCCGGAGGGGACCGCCTCCCGCCAGTGGGCGACGCAGTTGTGCCGGTCGGCGGGTTTCGAGCCCGATGTGCGATTCGAGACGGCCGACCTGATCGCGCACATCCGCCTGATCGAGTCCGGGAACGCCGTCGGCATCCTGCCCGACCTGGTCTGGGCCGGTTCGGCGACCACCCTGCGGCTGGTCGACCTGCCCGGGCTGCCCCAGCGCACGGTGTTCACGGCCGCCCGGCGATCGCGCGCGAGCCGGCCGGGGGTCCTCGCGGTGCGGGAGGCCCTGGGCCGCGCCGTCGCGCTGGTCGCCGTGCCGACGCCGGGCGGTTGACGGCCACGGGTGGTTGACGGCAACCGGGTTTCGGCTTTGAATATGCGCATGAAGAAGACCATCGGGCTGATCGCCGTCGCGGCGGCAGCGGCCCTCGTGCTGGGCCTCGGCGGCTGCGCCTCGAGCGCCGGAACGAGCACGAGCGACGTGACCGGGGTGTGGGGCAGCCCGAACACGCAGGGCAAGCCCGGCCTCGAGCTGAAGGACGACAAGTCCGTGGCCGGCTCGGACGACTGCAACCGGCTGATCGGCACCTGGTCGCTCACGGGCGACACCGTCGAGTTCGGCACGTTCGCCTCGACGCTGATGGCCTGCGAGGGCGTCGACACCTGGCTGAGCCAGGCGAAGTCGGCCACCGTGGCCGGGTCGACGATGACCGTTCAGGATGCCCAGGGCACGAAGATCGGAACGCTCCAGCGCGCGAGCACCGGCTACTAGCCCGCCGCCCGCCGCGAACCAATTCGACGGAGATCCTGCTCTAAAAAGCGGGATTCCGGTATTCTGGGCCCGTTTCGGCCAGAATCTCCGTCGAATTGGTTCACCACGCACTCAGCACCCAGCACCGGCACCGCGCCGGGTCCCGGCTAGTCTCGTGGCATGGAAACCACTCACGACGTTGTGATCATCGGCGGCGGGCACAACGGCCTGACCGCCGCGGCCTACCTGGCCCAGGCCGGCAAGAAGGTGCTGCTGCTCGAACGCGATGAGCAGGTCGGCGGCGCCGCCATCTCGGCCGAGGCCTTCCCCGGCGTCGACGCCCGGCTCTCCCGCTACTCCTACCTGGTCAGCCTGCTGCCGCAGCGCATCATCGACGAGCTCGGCCTCGAGATCGCACTCGCCCGGCGCCGCTACTCCTCCTACACGCCCAACCCGTGCGACCTGACCGGAGGCCTCCTGGTCGACCGCGGCGACGCGCCGGCCACCCAGGCCAGCTTCGACCGGGTCGGCGCCGCCGCCGACTTCGCCGAGTGGGGCTCCTTCTACCGCGACACCGAGCACGTCGCCCGCGCACTCTTCCCCACGGTCTGCGAACCGCTGCCCACCCGCTCGGAGGCCCGGCGCCTGGTCGGCGACGAGGCGATCTGGGGCCAGTTCTTCGAGCAACCGCTGGCCGAGGCCATCACCGCCCGGTTCGGCCACGACCTCGTGCGGGGCGTCGTCGCCACCGACGGCCTGATCGGCACCTTCACCTCGCTGCAGGACGCGGACCTCGACGCGAACCGGTGCTTCCTGTACCACGTCATCGGCAACGAGACCGGCGACTGGGACGTGCCGATCGGCGGCATGGGCGCCGTCTCCGGAGCCCTGGAGAAAGCGGCCCGACAGGCCGGCGCCCGGATCCTGACCGGGGCCGAGGTCACCGCCGTCGACCCGGCCGGCGAGGTTCGTTACCGCCACGGCGGAACGGATCAGGTTGCCGCGGGCCGCCGGATCCTCGCCAACGTCTCCCCCTGGGTACTGCGGGGGCTGCTCGGCGCGGACACCGGAGAACATCCGGAGCCCGGCCGGTCCGACACCCGGCCGGAGGGCGCGCAGGTCAAGGTGAACCTCCTGCTCGAGCGGCTGCCGCAGCTGCGCGATGCATCCGTTACACCCGAGGCCGCGTTCGGCGGAACCTTCCACATCAACGAGACCTTCAGCCAGCTGGAGCGCGCCTACGACGAAGCCGTGCGCGGCGAGATCCCCGACCTGCTCCCCTGCGAGATCTACTGCCACTCGCTCACCGACCCGAGCATCCTCTCACCCGAGCTCGTGGCGGCCGGGGCGCAGACCCTCACGGTCTTCGGGCTGCACACCCCGCACCGCTGGCTCACCGAGGAGAACAACGACGAGACCCGGGCGCGGCTGCAGGCGGCCGTGCTCGAATCCCTCAACTCCGTGCTCGCCGAACCGATCGAGGGCCTGCTGCTGACGGATGCCGCGGGCCGACCCTGCATCGAAACGAAGACCACCCTCGACCTGGAGCACGCCCTCAACCTCACCGGCGGCAACATCTTCCACGGCCCCCTGGACTGGCCGTTCCTCGAGGACGACGCGCCGCGGGACACCGCGGCCGAGCGCTGGGGCGTGGCCACGGAGCACCCGCGGATCCTGATCTGCGGGGCCGGCGCGCGCCGCGGCGGCGGCGTCAGCGGGATCGGCGGGCACAACGCGGCCATGGCCGTGCTGGAGGAGTGAGCGGGCCGCCCGGAGGCCGGCCCACCCTCGGTGCACCGGGCGCTCCGCCGGGTGGCGGCGTGCCCGGTGGCGGCGGGGCCCAAAGGGGCTTAACCTGACAGGAAGGCACGTGTTCCACTCATCGCGGAGGTTTCCATGACAGCCAGGCACACCGGACGTTTCGCCCATCGCGAGGACGGCCTGTATCTCATGTTCGACCGGCTGTTCAATTCCCCCATCGACGACGTCTGGGCGAGCCTGAGCCGCCCGGGCACTCTCTCCGCCTGGATCGGGACCTTCACCGGCTCGCCCGAAACGGGCGCCGTGAAGTTCCGGCTGGACGAGCCCGATGCCGAGTGGGAGTACGTCAGCATCCGCCAGTGCATCCCGCCGAAGCGGTTCACCGTCGAAATCGGCGACGGCGACGCCGCCCGCCACCTGATCCTGCACCTGGTCAACAGCGCCGGCATGACCACGCTGACCTTCGGCCAGCGCCTGCACTCCCCCGCGGAGGCGATCGACGTCGGACCGCACTGGGACTACTACCTCGACCGGCTCGTGGCGTCGCGCGCGGGCAAGCCGATGCCGCACCGGGCGCGCTACGCGCACTATGCGGAGCACTACCGGGAGCTCATCGTTCCCCGGAAGGCGTCCGAGCAGGCGTCCTGACCCGGGCGCGCTGACCCGGGCCGCAGGGCCAGATTCAGACGCGGAAGGTCAGGCCCAGACGCTGGGGGCCGGGGCGCGGGTGGCCGGCATCGCGACATCCGTGCTCCAGTCCAGCAGCCAGGCGGGCACGGACAGGTCCTCCGGGACCGTGCCGACGGCCTCGACCAGTTCGTCGATGGTCACGACGCCGCCGGTGCGCTTCAGGAACCGGCCCCGGATGAAGCCCTGCGCGTACACCTCGGGGCTGCCGTCGGCGCCGGGCCGCACGAACCGCTGCTCCACGTAGACGGCCTTGGCGTCGAAGCCGAGGATGCGCGATTCCACCGTGAACTTCTGGCCGAGGGTCAGCGACTTGCGAAAGCTGATCGTCTCGGAAACGACGACCGGGTACCAGCCGCGCTTCAGGAAGATCGCCCAGATCCCGGTGCGATGCAGCAGGTCGAACCGGGCGATGTCCATGATCGACAGGTACACGCCGTTGTTCATGTGCCGCAGGATGTCCTGGTCGGTCGGCAGGGTGATGAATCGGGTGCGGGCCACGTCGTAGTGGCCGAGCCTCGGGCCGAAGCGGGAGACCAGACTGTGGAGGAGAGTTCGCCAGAGCATATGCACCCGTCGATACTAGGGCGAGCCCGGTGCGGGGCGCGCATTTGCTGTTGAGGGCCACAATCATCCGTCACAACAGGCCCGGAACCTGCACGATTGCCACAGCGGATGCTGCCGGGCCGGCCGGGGGGTTAACATTCGTCTATGGTTCCGTTGCCCAACCTGCTCACGTTCGCGCTGGCCTCCGTCGCCCTGATCGCTCTGCCCGGCCCCACCGTGCTGTTCGTGATCGGGCGCTCGCTCGCGCTCGGCCGACTGGGCGGGTTCCTCAGCGTGGTCGGAAACGCGCTCGGGATGCTGCCCGTGATCGCGGCCGTGGCGCTCGGCCTCGGGGCCATCGTGACCGAGTCGGTGCTGGTCTTCACCGTGGTCAAGTTCGCCGGGGCGGCGTACATCGTCTATCTGGGCGTGCAGGCCATCCGGCACCGGCGCACGGCGGCCGGGAGCATCGCGGTGAGCACGGCCGCGAAGTCAAAGTGGCGGCTCTTGGCCGAGGGCTCGGTCGTCGGCATCAGCAACCCGAAGTCGATCGTGTTCTTCGTGGCCGTGCTGCCCCAGTTCGTGGACTACTCGGCCGGGGCGGTGCCGATGCAGCTGATGAGCCTCGGAATCGTGTTCGTCGTGCTGGCCCTGCTCGGCGACAGCACGTGGGCCCTGGCCGCCGGGTCGGCGCGCGACTGGTTCGCCAAGTCGCCCCGCCGGATGGAACACCTCTCCGCCACGGGCGGCGTGATGATGGTCGGCCTCGGCGGCGTGCTCGCCGCCACCGGCGCCAGCAGCTGAAAGCCCACCCGCAGTGCCCGTTCCGGTCGAGAGTGCCCGTTGCGCGGGTCACTCTCGACCGGAACGGGCACTCTCGCCGAGCAGGGCTGGCGGCGGCGGGCAGGGCGGCAGCGGGCACGGATGCGACGGGCACGGATGCCACGGCGAGGGCCGCGGCCGGAATTGAGGCCACCCGGCGCACGAAAGCCCCCAGCCGGCGGTAAACCTCCTGCGATTCGGGATGGGCGGCATCCTGCTGCCAGGTGTGGTGCGTGTTCGCCTGCTTGCGGTCGTAGATCAGGGTGTCCACCTGGATCGACCGGCGGCGGAGGGCCGCGATGAAATTGAGGTTCGCCCGGTAGAAGTAGTCGCGCTCCGAGGTGGTCACGAACACGGGCGGGAACCCGCTGTCGAGCCACTCGATCGGCGACATGAACCGGGCGGCGGTGCGGAGCACGACGCCGCGGCCGCGCTCGGGCAGCAGCATCCGCAGAAAATTGAGGCTCAGGACGAAGCCGCGCTCGAACATGACGGACACGTCCGCGATGCTGCAGTGCTGCACCAGGCCGCGCAGGTGTGCGGGCTCCACCCCTGGCTCGACGTCGTAGTACGCGGCCAGCGCCGGCTCGTACGCCGAAGCCGCCAGGAGCGCGGCGATGTGGCCGCCGGCGGAATCGCCGCCGAGCACGATCCGGGTCGGGTCGCCTCCGAAATCCTCGATGTGCCGGGCCACCCAGTCGAGCACCGCGTTCCCGTCACGGAGCATGTGCTTGAGCTGAAAACGCGTGGCCATGCGGTAGTTCGCGTTGACGACGACCATTCCGTCGGCGACCTGGCTGGCTGGCTGGCTGGCTGGCTGGCTGGCTGGCTGGCTGGCTGGCTGGCGCAGTATTTCGTCAGCGGAGCCTTGTCACCCGAGGTCCAGCCGCCGCCGTGGAAGTAGACGTAGACCGGCAGCGGCCCCGGGGCATCGTGCAGCACGAGCACGTCCAGCATGTGGTCACGGATGCCGTCGCCCACGTAGTCACGGTCGAAGTGGTAGTCGACGGTGTCGATGGGCTCGGCATTGAACTTGTGCAACTCGCCGGCCGAGACCCGGTGCATCAGTGCCCGCCAGGCCCAGACGGGGACGCGGGACAGCGCCGTTTCCCGGTGCGGTTTCGTCTTCTGCGGCAATCGGTGCGTCGTGCCGGATGCGGGAAGAGTGTCGGTGCCGGTTACGGAACGGGTGTCGGTCATGCGAGGGAGCGGTGCGTCTGGATCACGAACCGACTCTAGGCCGCCCGGCCGCATGCAAGCTGAGAGCGCCTCAGTTGCCGTTGTCACCGCCGCGGGAGGATGCTGGGGTCATGGACTACACACATCTCGGCCGTTCCGGCCTGGAGGTATCCCGCCTCTGCCTCGGCACCATGAACTTCGGCCACTGGGCCCCGGAGGCCGACGCCCACGCGATCATGGACTCGGCCCGCGGCTACGGCATCAACTACGTCGACACCGCGAACGTCTACGGCGACAGCACCGGCAAGGGCGGCACCGAGAAGATCATCGGCAACTGGTTCGCACAGGGCGGTGCGCGCCGGGAGGGAACCGTGCTCGCGACCAAGCTCTACGGCGACATGAGCGGGCTGCCCAACGAGGGCAAGCTCTCGGCGCTCAACATCAGGCGCGCTCTCGACGCCAGCCTGACCCGGTTGCAGACGGACTACATCGACGTCTACCAGTTCCACCACGTCGACCGGAACACCCCGTGGGATGAGATCTGGCAGGCGATGGAGACGGCCGTCGCGCAGGGCAAGATCCTCTACGCCGGCAGCAGCAACTTCGCCGGCTGGCACATCGCCACCGCCCAGGCGGAGGCGAAGCGGCGCAACTTCACCGGCCTGGTCAGCGAGCAGTCGATCTACAACCTGCTGACTCGCGACATCGAGCTCGAGGTCATTCCCGCCGCCGTCAGCAACGGCCTGGGAATCATCCCCTGGTCGCCGCTGCAGGGCGGGCTGCTCGGCGGGGTGCTCCGCAACGAGCGGGAGGGCAAGCGTCGCCTCGAGGGCAAGGTCGCCGAGCTGCTCGAGAAGAACCGCCCCGCGATCGGGCAGTACGAGGACTTCTGCGCGGAGCTCGGTCATCAGCCGGGCGACGTCGGACTGGCCTGGTTGCTGCACCAGCCGGCGGTCACCGCCCCGATCGTGGGCCCCCGCACCCTGGACCAGTTGGATGCCGCGGTGCGCGCGCTCACGGTGTCCCTCGACGCCGAAGCCCTCGCCCGGCTGGACGAGATCTTTCCCGGCCGAAAGCCGGCGCCGGAGCACTACGCCTGGTGACACCGGAACGCACACTCGACACTCTCAGTGCGGCCGCACACTCCGTGCGGCCGCACGGCCAGACACCGGCTTCGCCCGGGGATTGAAGGACTCATGAAGACCAGGCTCATCGCCCACCGCGAGGTCAGCGCCATCGGACTCGGCGGCATGCCGATGTCGATCGAGGGGCGACCGGATTCCGCACGCTCCGTGGCCACGATCCATGCCGCCCTCGAGGCCGGCGTGACCCTCTTCGACACGGCGGATTCGTACCACCTGCACAGTGACGAGGTCGGCCACAACGAAACCCTCATCGCCGGAGCGATCGCGTCGTGGGGCGGCGACACGTCGACCGTGCTCGTGGCGACGAAGGGCGGGCACCTCCGGCCGGGAGACGGCACCTGGACGATCGACGGCCGACCCGAGCACCTGAAGCGGGCCGCCGAAGCGTCGCTGAAACGCCTCGGCGGCGACGCGATCGGGCTCTACCAGTTCCACCGGCCCGACCCGGCCGTGCCGTACGCCGACTCGATCGGGGCCCTGCGCGAGCTGCTCGACGCCGGCACCATTGAGCTGGCCGGAATCTCCAATGCGAACCCGGAGCAGATCCTGCTGGCCCGGGAGATCCTGGGCGGCCGGCTGGCATCCGTGCAGAACCAGTTCTCCCCGGCGTTCCGCAGCAGCGAGCCCGAGCTGCGCCTCTGCGACGAGCTCGGCATCGCGTTCCTGCCCTGGCGCCCGCTCGGCGGCATCCTGTCTGCCGCGTCACTCGGCGACCGGTTCCCGGCGTTCGCGTCCGTCGCGGCCGCACGCGGCGTGAGCCCGCAGGTGGCCTGCCTCGCCTGGCACCTGTCGAAGTCGCCGCACGTGATCCCGATCCCGGGCGCCTCCCGCCCGGAAAGCATCCGGGACTCGGTTCAGGCGACCGAGTTCACGCTCACGGCAGAGGAGTCGGCGACGCTCGACGCCGCCTGAGCGGGCACGCCGCCGCCTGAATGGGCACGCAGCTGAGCGGTTGAGCAGCTGGGCAGCTGCCCACCTGGCCGGGGCAGGCCTAGTGGCGCTCCCCGTCAGCGGCAGCCCCTCCGAAAGCGCCCGTCGCCTCGAGCACGGCGCGGCCCAGCGTGTGGAAGTGCAGGTTGAATCCGAGCACGGCCGGGGTCGAGTCCGGGTCGACCTCGAGTCTCGCCACGTCGACCGCGTGCACGATGAACTGGTACCGGTGGGTGCCGGTGCCGGCCGGCGGTCCCGCGCCGACGAAGGCCGGCTGGCGTGCCTCATTGGGCAGGATGACCGCGCCGGGGGGCAGCAGACGCCCGCCGGGCGCTCCGGCCCCGGCCGGGAGGGAGGTGCACGTCGCCGGCAGGTTGAAGGCCGCCCAGTGCCAGTACCCGGAACCGGTCGGCGCGTCGGGGTCGTACACGGTCACGGCGAAGCTCTTCGTGCCGGCCGGGAACCCCGACCAGGACAGCTGCGGCGACACGTTCCGGCCGCCGGACCCGAGGCCGAACTGCGCCGCGGCGAGCGGGGCCCCGTCGGTCATGTCGGTGCTGGTCAGGGTGAAGAGCGGGACTTCGCCGAAGCGGGCGAGAGGATCGTTCAGGGCCATGTGGCCTCCTATGGTTGGCAGCAGTTTAGACGACCGGCCCGGGCTGCGCCTGCGGCGAGAACCGTGCGTCAACCTCGGTAAAATGGGGTCGTGGCCATTCCGAAGATTCTGCTCTACTACGTCTTCACGCCGCTTTCCGACCCGGAGGCCGTGCGCCTCTGGCAGCGGGACCTGTGCGAATCGCTCGGTCTCCGCGGTCGTATCCTGATCTCGAAGGACGGCCTGAACGGCACCCTCGGCGGTGACCTCCCCGCGCTCAAACGCTACCTGCGCAAGACCCGTGAGTACGCCCCGTTCAAGCAGCTCGACGTCAAGTGGAGCGAGGGCACCGGGCTCGACCCGGCCGGCCTGAGCCTCGACTTCCCCCGGCTGGTCGTGAAGGTGCGCGATGAGATCGTGAGCTTCGGCGCCCCCGGGGAGCTGAGGGTGGACGCCGGCGGAGTGGTCGGCGGCGGCACGAAACTGTCCCCGGCCGAGCTGCACGCCCTGGTCGAGGAGCGCGGCGATGACGTGGCCTTCTTCGACGGGCGCAACGCGTTCGAGGCGGAGATCGGCCGGTTCAGGAACGCGATCGTGCCGGACGTGGCCAACACGCGCGAGTTCGTGGCCGAGCTCGAGAGCGGCAAATACGACCACCTCAAGGACCGGCCGGTGGTCACCTACTGCACCGGAGGCATCCGTTGTGAGGTGCTCAGCTCACTGATGAAGGACCGCGGCTTCGGCGAGGTCTACCAGCTCGACGGCGGCGTCGTGCGGTACGGCGAGGCGTTCGGCGACGACGGGCTCTGGAACGGGTCGCTGTACGTCTTCGACCAGCGGATGTCCGTGGACTTCAGCGGCCACGTCGCCGTGATCGGCCACTGCACCGTGTGCGGCGAGCCGACCAAGAACATGCTCAACTGCCGCGATGCCTCGTGCCGGGAACAGCTCGTGGTCTGCCCGGCCTGCGTCGCGGCCGACCCCCCGGCCTGCTCCGCTCACACCGCGGCCTGACCGGCCGGGCCGAGGTCGGCCTGTCGGCCTGGTCGTCCGGGTCGTCCGGGTCGTCCGGGTCGTCCGGGTCGTCCGGGTCGTCCGGGTCGTCCGGGTCGTCCCCCGCGCCCCGCGCCCCTAACGAATTCGACGGAGATTTTGCCGAAAATGGGCCGGAACACACCGGATACGTGTTTTTAGAGCAGAATCTCCGTCGAATTGGTTCAGGGCGGGAGGTGCGGGCGACTGCGGGCACGGGGGCGCACTCACTAGGCTGGGGCCAGCACCAGATGGAGGGGGCCACGGATGCCGGTCGGCGCGATCATCGAGTTCAGTCACGTCACCAAGCGGTTCGGCGGGGTGACCGCGGTCAACAATCTCTCGTTCAGCGTGGAACCGGGCCGCGTCACGGGTTTCCTCGGCCCCAACGGCGCCGGCAAGACCACGACTCTGCGGGTGCTGCTCGGACTGGTCACCCCCACCTCGGGAATGGCCACCATCGGCGGCATCCGTTACCGGAGCCTGCCCCAGCCCCTCCGCACCGTCGGCGCCGCGCTCGAAGCCGCCAGCTTCCACCCCGGCCGCACGGCCCGCAACCACCTGGCCGTTTACGCGATCGCGGCCGGCCTGCCCCGCGCCCGCGTGGACGAGGTGCTGCACACCGTCGGGCTCGACGCCCACGGCGACCAGCGGGTCGGCGGGTATTCGCTCGGCATGCGCCAGCGGCTCGGCCTGGCCTTCACCCTGCTGGGCGACCCGGGCGTGCTGGTGCTCGACGAACCGATCAACGGCCTCGACCCCGAGGGGATCAAATGGATCCGCGGCTTCCTGCGCGCGATGGCCGACGAGGGTCGCACCGTGCTGGTGAGCTCCCACCTGCTCTCGGAGGTGCAGCAGAGCGTCGATGACGTCATCATCATCGCGCAGGGCGAGCTCGTTCACCGCGGGCCGCTGTCCAGCCTCGAAACGCAGATCGCGCCCCGCATCATCGTGGACTCCCCCGACCGCGCGGCCCTCGCGGCGGCGCTCGGTCGGGCCGGGATCGAGTTCACGACCGGCCGCACCGGGCTGCTGGCCGCCGCGCCGGACCCGGCGCTGATCGGTCACATCGCCTTCACGGCCGGGGTGGAGGTCAGCGCCCTGCACCGCCAGAAGAAGGGGCTCGAAGACGCCTTCCTCGCCCTGGTGAACGACAACGCCCACGGCCACCCGCACGACGAACACCCGAACGACGAGCAGCCGCACGACGGGAAGCCGCACGGCAGCAATCCCAACGACACCGAGCCGCACGGCACCGGAGGCGAGCCGGCATGACCCCCTTCCTGCGCGCGATCCGCGCCGAATTCGCCAAGACACTGACCACACGGATGTGGTGGGTGCTGGCCGCCGTGATGTTCGGCTACATCGCACTGCTGGCCGGCGGCCTCGCCGCCCTGTTCGCCGGAATCGAAAGCGGCGCCATCAGCCCCGACGCCGCCGGAACGGGCGGCCAGGGCGCCCCGCCGCTCGGCAGCCTCCCGCCGCTGGTCTACAGCTTCGCCTCCTCCGTCGGCTACGTGTTCCCGGTGCTGCTGGGCGCCCTGTCCACCACGGGCGAGTTCCGGCACCAGACCCTGACGCCCACGTTCCTCGCGAACCCCCGCCGCGGCCAGGTGCTGGGGGCGAAGACCGTCACCCTGTTCCTCGCGGGGGCGGGCTTCGGCGTCGTGGCGCTGCTGGCATCCGTCGGGGTGGGCGCACTCGTGATCGGGGCCTTCGGCGTCGACCCGCTGCTCGGCGACAGCGGCACCTGGGCGCTGATCGGGCGCACCGTGCTGGCCATGGCGATGTGGGCCGGCGTCGGCGTGGGGCTCGGCGTGCTGGTGCCCAGCCAGGTGGCCGCGGTCGTGATCGTGCTCGCCTTCACCCAGTTCGTCGAACCGCTGTTGCGCTTCGCGTCGATGTTCACCGAAGTAACGGCGGGCATCGGCAACTACCTGCCCGGCGCCGCCTCCGACGCCCTGGTCGGGGCCAGTTTCTTCACCATCGCCAGCCCGACCGGGACCAGCACGGCGATGCTGGAGTGGTGGCAGGGCGGCCTCGTCCTGCTCGCCTACGCGGTCGCGGCCACCGTCGGCGGCTACTTCGTCAGCTGGAAGCGCGACGTCACCTGACCTCCCCGCAACCGGACCGGACGCACGTAGGCTCGACTCATGGGTAACGAGACACAGTTCCGCGCAATCGTCGTCGATCGAACCGAAAACGATGAGGGCAAGAAGGTGCAGTCCGCGGCCCTGCGGGTGGTGGACGACGCCTTCCTGATGGACGGCGACGTCACCATCGCCGTCGACTACTCCAGCATCAACTTCAAGGACGGCCTGGCCCTGACCGGTCGCCCGGGGGTCGTGCGCGTCTGGCCGCTGATCGCGGGCATCGACCTGGTCGGCCGGGTGCTGCACAGCGAGGACCCGCGCTGGCAGGCCGGGGACCAGGTCATCCTGAACGGGGCGGGCCTCAGCGAGACCCACCACGGCGGTCTGGCCGAGCGGGCCCGGGTCTCCGGCGACTCGCTGGTGCGTCGGCCGGAGGGCATCAGCGCCCGGCGGGCCGCGGCGATCGGCACGGCCGGGTTCACGGCGATGCTCTCCGTGCTCGCACTCGAGCGCGGCGGGATCACCCCCGACTCCGGCGACATC
Source organism: Cryobacterium sp. TMT4-10 (assembly GCF_004403275.1). Lineage (NCBI taxonomy): Bacteria > Bacillati > Actinomycetota > Actinomycetes > Micrococcales > Microbacteriaceae > Cryobacterium > Cryobacterium sp. TMT4-10. The sequence continues at coordinate 4,018 of NZ_SOGU01000024.1, read as the reverse complement.
CTGGTAACGGGCGCCGGCGGCGGCGTCGGCAGCGTCGCGGTGGCCCTGCTGTCCCACCGGGGCTACCGGGTGACCGCCTCGACCGGCCGCATCGACGAACTCGGCGACTACCTGCGCGGGCTCGGCGCCGCCGAACTCGTCGACCGCCGCACGCTCAGCGAGCCCGGCAAACCGCTGCAGCCCCAGCGCTGGGCCGGCGCCATCGACTCGGTCGGCAGCACGACCCTCGCCAACGTCCTCGCCCAGACCAACTACGGCGGCGTGGTCACATCGTGCGGCCTGGCCCAGGGCGCCGACCTGCCCGCGACGGTGATGCCGTTCATCCTGCGCGCGGTCAGCCTCGTCGGGGTCAACTCGGTCGAGGCCCCGCTGCCCCAGCGCCAGCAGGCCTGGCGGCGCCTCGCCACCGACCTCGACCTGGAGCTGCTCGACAGCCTGACCGAGGTCGTCCCGCTCGACGCCGCGTTCGACGCGGGCGCGCGCATCCTCGCCGGCACGCTGCACGGCCGCACGGTCGTCGACGTCCGGCGGTAGCCGCGGCGCCGCACGCGGCCGCAGCGGCGCGGCCGGCGCTACAGCTTGAGCGACGCGATCAGGTCCGGCGCGTGGTTGGTCGTGAGGATCACGCGGGAGAAGTCCTCATCGACGAGGTCGATGACGACCGCCGGCCGCCGGCGCTTGATCGCCAGGAAGTCCTTGCCGCCGTGGAACTTCCAGGTTCCGACCGCGAGCAGGAGCGGCACCTCCAGCCCGGGGGCACGGATGCCGCGGATCCAGATCCACGGATCATCCGTGATCGTGACCGAACGGATGTTCTCGCGCGCCACCACGAGGTCCTCTTTGCGCAGCGAGATGGTGCGCTCCGCCTTCGTCAGGTGGATCTCGAGCCGGTCGGGGTGAACGCGGAGGGAAGCCATCGTCCTAGTCTGCCTGTTCCGGCCGGAATTTCTTTTATCGACAACCTCACAAAGGAATAACGTCCCCTGGGCGGATGCTCACACCGGGGCGGTCGCCGCCGCCGCGGCTTTCGCGGCGGTCGGCAGGGCATCGAGGATCCAGCCGAGCGCGCTCTCGTCGTGGGCCGCGGAGACGAACCAGGCCTCGAACACCGACGGCGGCAAGGAGATGCCCTGGTCCAGCATGGAGTGGAAGAACGGGCCGTAGCGGAACGCGTCCTGCCGCTGCACCTGCGCGTAGTCCCGGGGTGCGGAGGCCGCGGCCTCGTCCCCGAAGACGAAGCTGAACAGGTTGCCGGCGCGTTGCACTGCGTGGGCGACGCCCTCGGCCGAGAACGCGGCCGACACGGCCTCGGAGAGCAGCAGGGCCGTGGCGTCGAGCTGCGCGTAGACGCTGTCGTCCAGGGCGCTGAGGGTCGCGATTCCGGCGGCCACGGCCACCGGGTTCCCGGAGAGGGTGCCGGCCTGGTAGACCGGGCCGTTCGGCGCGAGGAAGTCCATCACGTCGGCCCGGCCGCCGAGGGCCGCGACCGGGAGGCCGCCGCCGATGACCTTGCCGAAGGTGAAGAGGTCGGGTGTGTATCGGGTCGGGGCGGCCTCGGGACCGGTGTTGTCGGGACCGGTGTTGTCCAGGCCCCAGTAGCCCGCGCGGCCGACCCGGAAGCCGGTCAGCACCTCGTCGATGATCAGGAGCGCGCCGTTCTCATGCGCGATCTCGGTGATGGCGGCGTTGAAGCCGGGGTCGGGCGCGACCACGCCCATGTTCGCGGCCGCGGCCTCGGTGATCACGGCGGCGATGCGCCCGGGGTGCGCGGCGAAGGCGGCACGCAGAGCGTCGAGGTCGTTGTAGGGCAGCACGAGGGTCTGCGCGGCGGTCGCAGCGGTCACTCCGGCGGACCCGGGCAGCGCCAGGGTGGCCAGGCCCGACCCGGCCTGGGCCAGCAGCCCGTCCGAGTGGCCGTGGTAGTGGCCGGCGAACTTGATCAGCAGGTCACGGCCGGTGAAACCGCGGGCCAGGCGGATGGCCGTCATGGTGGCCTCGGTGCCGGTGGACACCAGGCGCAGCTTCTCGACGGCGCCGACGCGCTCCTCGATCAGTTCGGCCAGCACGGTCTCGCCCGGTGTGGAGGCGCCGAAGGAGAGACCGAGGGCGGCGGCATCCTGCACGGCCTGCACCACGTCCGGGTGGGCGTGGCCGAGGATGGCCGGCCCCCACGAGCTGACCAGGTCGACGTACTCGCGCCCGTCGGAATCGGTGACGTAGGCGCCCTTCGCCTTGACCAGGAAGAGCGGGGTGCCGCCGACCGAGCGGAAGGCCCGTACAGGCGAGTTCACGCCGCCGGGGATGGCGCGCTGCGCCCGGGCGAACAGATCGTCGTTGCGGGTCATCAGCGGGCCTGCCTTTCGTTCAGCCAGGTGGCGAGTTCGACCGCCCAGTAGGTGAGCACGGCGTCCGCGCCGGCGCGACGGATGCTGAGGACGGACTCCTCGACGGCCCGGCGGCGGTCGATCCAGCCGTGGGCCGCGGCGGCCTCGATCATGGCGTATTCGCCGGACACCTGGTATGCCCAGACCGGAATATCACTAACGGCGGCCACATCGGACAAAACGTCCAGGTAACTCATGGCCGGCTTCACCATCACGATGTCCGCACCCTCGCTGATGTCGAGCAGCGCCTCGCGCACCCCTTCCCGGCGGTTGGCCGGGTCGAGCTGGTACGTGCGCCGGTCGCCCTCGAGGGTCGACTCCACGGCGTCGCGGAAGGGGCCGTAGAAGGCAGAGGCGTACTTGGCGGAATAGGCGAGCACGGCCGTGTTCACGAAGCCGCTCTGGTCGAGCGCCTCGCGCACGGCGGCCACCTGGCCGTCCATCATGCCGCTGAGCCCGAGCAGCTGAGACCCTGAGGCGGCCTGCACGAGCGCCATCTCGCGATAGCGCTCGAGGGTGGCGTCGTTGTCGACGCTGCCGTCGACGGAGAGCACGCCGCAGTGGCCGTGGTCGGTGAACTCGTCCAGGCACAGGTCGGTCTGCACGGAGAGGGCGTCGCCGACCTCGTCGGCCAGCGCGCGGGTGGCGGCGTTGAGGATGCCGTCGGGGTCGGTGGCTCCGGACCCGACGGCGTCGCGCACGGACGGCACGCCGAACAGCATCACGCCGCCGATGCCTGCCGCCGCGGCCTCCGTGACGGCCCGGCGGGCGCTGTCGATGGTGTGCTGCACCACCCCGGGCATCGACTGGATCGGAACGGCGTCGCCGCTCCCCTCCCGCACGAACATGGGCAGGACCAATTCAGACGGGTGCAGACGGATTTCGGTGGCCAGGCGGCGGAGCGCGGGAGAGTTGCGCAACCGTCGCGGGCGGATGACGGGGGTTATCACTCGTCAACCCTACGTCGCCCGGCTGGACGAGGGCACCCGGCCCGGCCGTGCGCGAACAGAGAGGATCCACCCACGCCGGCGCGCCTATTCCGTTGAACCCGTGGCCTGCGGGTGGGCTCGGGTGCGGGCTCGGCGGCCGCGGCCGGCACCGCCGGCCTGACTGGCCCGGTGGNGCCGGCCTGACTGGCCCGGTGGGCGCGGTGGTCCTGGCCCGGTACCCAGGTACGGGTGGGATCGAAGCAGACCGGTGCCATCACCTCGGGTTTGCCCCGCACCATGCGGATCAGCCACCCCGAGGTCTCGATGCTGTGATGGTGGAACCAGCACAGCAGCACCCCGTTGTCGATGTCGGTGGGCCCGTGGTTGACCCACGGGATGATGTGGTGCACCTCGGCCCAGGCCGCGTTGACCTGGCAGCCCGGGATGATGCACCCGCCGTCGCGGGCGGCGATCGCGCGGCGTTGGGCCTGGCTGAAGAATCTTTCCTTGCCGCCCAGGTAGAGCACCTCACCGTTCACTCCGAGAAGGATCTTGCGGTACCCGCCGGCGCAGATGAGCTGATTCACGGTGCGCATCGACACCGGAGCTTCGACCCCGTCGATCCAGCCGACTCCGTGCTCGTCGGCGAGGTCGACGGCGTTCACGTGCACCATCACTGTCGGCGCCGCCCCGCCCATCTTCGGG